>NZ_BAAARK010000013.1:0-201821 GCF_039532155.1 Streptomyces lunalinharesii | reverse complement strand
GGAAAGGATAACCGCTGAAAGCATCTAAGCGGGAAGCCTGCTTCGAGATGAGGGCTCCCTCCTCCTTGAGAGGGTAAGGCTCCCAGTAGACGACTGGGTTGATAGGCCAGATATGGAAGCACTGTAAGGTGTGGAGTTGACTGGTACTAATAGGCCGAGGGCTTGTCCTCAGTTGCTCGCGTCCACTGTGTGGTTCCCGGGTTGCGAACAGTCGCAGCATCGGTGCACCAAATTGATATCCCGCTTTTGCGGGATGGAAATTAAACTTCTCTAATTGAAGAGTGTGCTTGTTCGCTAGAACCCGAATGGGTTTCGGTGGTTATAGCGTTAGGGAAACGCCCGGTCACATTTCGAACCCGGAAGCTAAGCCTTTCAGCGCCGATGGTACTGCAGGGGGGACCCTGTGGGAGAGTAGGACGCCGCCGAACAATTTTCTAAGGACCCTTGGTCCCAGCGTTCAGCTGGGACCAAGGGTCCTTTTGCTTTGCCGGAGCGCGCCGAACGGATCGGTGCGTGAGAATGAATGCAGTACCGAAGACAGGAGTCACGTCGATGTCCACCAACTCTTCCGACGATCGCTCGGAGCGCCGGCCGAGGCGCGACGGCGACGACCGTGGTGGTTTCCGGCGGGATGACCGGGGACCGCGGCGCGACAGCCGCGACACCCGGGACAGCCGCGGCGGTGACCGCGGCGGTGACCGTGGTGGGTTCCGTCGGGATGACCGGCGTGATGATCGTGGCGGCGACCGGGGCGGTTTCCGGCGTGACGACCGTGGTGGCGACCGCGGTGGGTTCCGGCGTGACGACCGTCGGGACGACCGCGGTGGTGACCGTGGTGGCTTCCGCCGTGACGATCGTGGCGGTGAGCGCGGGGGCGACCGTGGTGGGTTCCGTCGGGATGACCGGCGTGATGATCGCGGTGGCGACCGCGGTGGGTTCCGGCGTGACGATCGCGGTGGTGAGCGCGGGGGCGATCGCGGTGGTTTCCGTCGGGATGACCGCGGTGGTGAGCGTGGTGGTTTCCGTCGTGACGATCGCGGTGGTGAGCGCGGGGGCGACCGTGGTGGGTTCCGGCGTGACGACCGTCCGGGAGGGCCGCGTCGGGACGACGAGCGTGGTGGCTTCCGGCGTGAGGAGCGGCGGGACGACCGGGGTGGCTTCCGGCGGGATGACCGGGACGACCGCGGTGGGTTCCGGCGTGACGACCGGCGTGATGATCGCGGCGGTGACCGTGGTGGCTTCCGTCGTGACGATCGTGGCGGTGAGCGCGGGGGCGATCGCGGTGGTTTCCGTCGGGATGACCGGCGTGATGATCGCGGTGGCGACCGTGGTGGCTTCCGTCGTGACGACCGTGGCGGTGAGCGCGGCGGTGACCGCGGTGGGTTCCGTCGTGACGATCGTGGCGGTGAGCGCGGGGGCGATCGCGGTGGTTTCCGTCGGGATGATCGCGGTGGTGAGCGTGGGGGCGACCGTGGTGGTTTCCGGCGTGACGACCGTCCGCGGGGGCCGCGGCGGGATGACGAGCGCGGTGGGTTCCGTAGGGACGATGACCGTGGGGGGTTCCGGCGGGATGACCGGGGGCCGCGGCGGGACGACCGCGGTGGGTTCCGGCGGGATGACGAGCGTCGGCCTTACGGCGGTGGCCGGGGGCGGGATGACCGTCGGGACGACCGGCGGGACCGGGACCGGGAGCCGATCAAGCGGCTGCCGATTCCGGAGGACGTGACCGGCGACGAGATCGACAAGTCGGTGCGGCAGGAGCTTCAGAGCCTGCCGAAGACGCTGGCCGAGGACGTCGCCAAGAACCTGGTGATGGTCGCGCGGCTGCTCGACGAGGACCCGGAGCAGGCGTACGGCTACGCGCAGGTGGCGCTGCGGCTGGCGTCCCGGGTCGCGGCGGTGCGCGAGGCCGCCGGCTTCGCGGCGTACGGGGCCGGGAAGTACGCCGAGGCGCTGAAGGAGTTCCGGGCGTCGCGGCGGATGACCGGCAGTGCCGAGCTGTGGCCCGTCATGGCGGACTGCGAGCGCGGGCTCGGGCGGCCGGAGAAGGCGCTGGCGATGGCCGGCGAGCCCGAGGTCGGGAGGCTGGACCGGGCCGGTCAGGTCGAGATGCGCCTGGTCGCGGCCGGGGCCCGGCGGGACATGGGGCAGGCCGATGCCGCGGTCGTCACCCTGCAGAGCCCCGAGCTGGCGTCGAGCGCGGTGCACCCGTGGACGGCCCGGTTGCGGTACGCGTACGCGGACGCGCTGCTGGAGGTCGGGCGCGAGAGCGACGCGCGGGACTGGTTCGCCCGGGCGCTGGAGGCCGACCAGGCCGGTACCACCGACGCCTCGGACCGGCTGGCCGAGCTGGACGGGGTGCAGTTCACCGACGCCCTGGACGAGGACGAGGACGAGGACGAGGCTGAGGTCGCGGAGGCGTCTGTGGACGGGACCGCGCGGACTGAGGACTCCGGCAAGGGAGCCGAGAAGGCCGAGTAGCGGTACGGAGCACTGAGAAGAGGGGCGGGCCCGGTGGGCCCGCCCCTCTTCTCGTTGTGGGGGTGGTGGTGCGGATCAGGGGGCGTAGGGGGCGTAGGGGGCGATGGGGTTGCGGAGGGTGCCGATGAGCTGGAGGGCGCCGGCCGGGTCCTGGAGGTCGACCATCTGCTCGTTGTTGCGCAGCTGGAGCCGGTTGAGGCAGGAGAGGGCGAACTCGGGGACGAAGATGTCGTACTCGGCGAACTTGTCGGCGAGGTGGGGGTGGGCCGCCTGGTAGTCGCCGATGGTGGCGGCGACGGTGCGCCAGAACGTGTCCTCGTCGAGGACGCCCAGGTCGGCGAGGGTGGCGCTGAGGAAGCGGAAGAAGCAGTCGAAGACGTCGGTGAAGACGGAGAGCAGCTTCTTGTCCTCGGGGACGTCGGCGCGGATGCGTTCGACGGCGGGCGGCAGGACGGCGTCGGCGGACATCACGGCGATCTCCTCGGCGATGTCCTTGAAGATCACGCGGGCCACCGCGCCGTCCTCGACGACCAGGATGGCGTTCTCGCCGTGCGGCATGAAGACCAGGTCGTAGGAGTAGAAGGCGTGCAGGACCGGGGTGAGGTAGCCGTCGAGGTAGCGGCGGAGCCAGGCTTCGGGGGCCAGGCCGGATTCCGCTATGAGGGCGGCGGCGAAGGAGTTGCCGTCGCGGTCGACGTGGAGGAGGGAGGCCATGGTGGCCAGCCGCTGGCCCGGCGCCAGGGTGGGGACCGGGCTCTCCCGCCAGAGGGCGGCGAGCATCTTGCGGTACGGGGAGCCCTTCTCGGTGGCGGCCTCGTACTGGCGGTGGTGGTAGCCGACGGCGGCGCGCTCGCGGATGATCGAGAAGCGGGCGGCGCGGAAGGTGTCGTCGGCGTCGATCAGGCGGGCCAGCCAGTCGTTGATGGCCGGCGTGGCCTCCATGTAGGAGGCGGAGAGGCCGCGCATGAAGCCCATGTTGAGGACCGAGAGGGCGGTCTTGACGTAGTGCTTCTCGGGGCTGGTGGTGTTGAAGAAGGTGCGGATGGACTGCTGGGCGAGGTACTGCTCGTCGCCGGGGCCCAGGCAGACCAGGCGGCGCTGGGCGACCTCGGCGGCGAAGGTGACGGAGAGCTTGTTCCACCACTGCCAGGGGTGGGTGGGGAAGAAGTAGTAGGCGTCCGGGTCGAGGCCGAGGTCGGTGAGGGTGGCGGCGAAGCGGGCCCGGGTCGCGGCGGGCAGCTCGGCCTCGATCAGGGTGGCGTAGTCGAGGTCGGCGCCGGCGGTGAAGGTGCTGTGGTCGCGGTGGGCGGCCAGCCAGATCAGCGTCAGCGGGGCGGCGGCCTCGGGGGCGTAGGCGTGGTACTCGTGGATGCCGAAGCCGAGGCGGCCGTTGTTGGCGACGAAGCAGGGGTGGCCCTCGGTCATGCCGGTCTCGACGGCCTGGAAGCCGGCGGTGGCGAGTTCCGCTGCGGTCGCGGCCTTGCCGGCGAGCTTGTAGGCGGTGCCGGAGAGGGTGGAGCTGATCTCCTCCAGGTAGACCGGGAGGACGGCCGGGGACAGCCCGAGCGAGGTGTGGAACTCGGTGATGAAGTCCAGTGCGTCCAGGGGGAGTTCGGCGTCGCCGCGGTGGCGGGTGATGCTCTCCGGGTCGATCTGCCAGTGGTCCAGGGCGTGTCTGCGGGCGGTGAAGCGGTAGGTGGTGGCCGCGTCGTCGCTGCGGACGGCGTAGCGGTCGGCGTCGGCCAGTGGCTCGGGCGTCAGCAGCCGTTCGTGGGTGAACTCGGCGAGGGCCTTGCGGACCAGGGCACGGTTGGCGCGCGCCCACAGCTCGGGGGTGAGGTGCGCGACCGCGTCCTGGGCGGCCTGGTGCGGGGCGACCGGGGTCTCGGGGGTGGCGGCGGACATCAGCGGTCTCCTCGGGTGGCCAGGAACTGGTCGCGGGTGCAGGTGCTGAGGTAGGCGTCCTTGGAGGGGAGCGAGACGGTCCGGACGACCTCGAAGCCGACGGCCTTGTTGAGGGCGTGGACGGCGGTGTTGCGGGTGTCGGGCTCGACGACCACGCGCTGGACGGCCGGGTCGGCGAAGAGGCTCTCCATGACGGTGGTGATGACGGCGTGCGTGAAGCCGTGCACGGGGGCGTCCGTCGGGGCGGTCAGGAAGTGCATGCCGATGTCGCCGGGCCGGGCGACGTGGATGCCGACCAGTTCGCGGTGGGCGGGGTCGTAGCGCTCCATGAGGAAGGCCGGTGCGCCGTTGTGCAGGCCGAGGAGGGCGTGGTGGTGCGGGTCGGCGTCGATCCGGGCGAACTCCTTCTCGACGGCGGGCAGGTCGCAGTCCTGCATCAGCCAGAAGACGGCCTTGGGGTGGGTGACCCAGGAGTGCAGGACCGGGGCGTCGGCGGCGGGGTCGACGGGCCGCAGGGCGAACTCCCCCAGGGCGGGGTCGGTGCGGGTGAAGGCGGGGGTGTTCATGCGGATATCTCCATCGGGTCGTGCGGGCCGGCCGGGGCGGCGAACTCCTGGAAGGCGATGGCCTTCTCGACCGGGTAGTACTCGCGGCCGAGCAGCTCGCGGATGATGCTGGAGTTGCGGTAGGCGGCCATGCCGAGGTCGGGGGTGACGAAGCCGTGGGTGTGCAGTTCGGCGTTCTGCACGTAGATGCCCTGGCCGGCGGTGTCGATGCTGTAGTTGCGGGCGACGTCGTAGCGGCCGGCGGCGTCCCAGGCGATGCGGTCGCGGACCGGGTCCAGGAAGGTGGGGACGCGGTAGCGGTAGCCGGTGGCGAGGACGAGGCCCTGGGTGGTGAGGGTGAAGTCCCGGCCCTGCTCCTCCTGGCGCATGCCGAGGGTGTAGGTGCGGGTGGCCTCGTCGTAACGGGCGTCCTGGAGCGCCGAGTTGGTCAGGAGGCGGGTGCGGACCGGGCCGGCCAGGCGCTTCTGGTAGAGCAGGTCGAAGATGTCGTTGATCAGCTCCGAGTCGATGCCCTTGTAGAGGTGCTTCTGGGTGGCGTTGAGGCGGTCGCGGGTGGCCGCGGGGAGGGCGTGGAAGTAGTCCACGTACTCCGGGGAGGTCATCTCCAGGGTGAGCTTGGTGTATTCGAGCGGGAAGAAGCGGGGGGAGCGGGTGGCCCAGGTCAGGTGGTAGTCGTGGGCGTCGAGGTCCTGGAGGAGGTCGTAGTAGATCTCCGCGGCGCTCTGGCCGCTGCCGACGATGGTGATGCTGTCCTTGGCCTGGAGGGCGGGCTTGGCGTCCAGGTAGCCGGCGTTGTGCAGCGCGTCGCCGCCCAGGTCGCGGCAGGCGTCGGGCAGGTGCGCCGGGGTGCCGGTGCCCAGGACGATCTTGCGGGCCCGGAAGGTGTGCCGTTCGCCCTGGTGGTCGGCGTGCACGAGGTAGAGCTCGGCGCGCTCGTCGTACTCGACGGAGGTGACCGTGTGGGAGAAGCGGACGGTGTCGAGCTTCCCGACGGCCCAGCGGCAGTAGTCGTTGAACTCGGCGCGCAGCGGATAGAAGTTCTCGCGGATGTAGAAGGAGTACATCCGGCCCGATTCCTTGAGGTAGTTCAGGAAGGAGAAGGGCGAGGTGGGGTCGGCGAGGGTGACCAGGTCGGCCATGAACGGCACCTGGAGGTGGCTGCTCTCCAGCATCATGCCGGGGTGCCAGTCGAAGCCCGGGCGGTCGTCGAGGAAGAGGCCGTTGAGCTCGTCGATGGGGGCGGTCAGGCACGCCAGGCCGAGGTTGAACGGGCCGAGCCCGATGGCGAGGAAGTCGTAAGGGGCGTCGTGGGGGACGGTCACGGGTCTCTCTTCCGGAGATGGTCGGTCGGTGGGAGGTCAGCGGGCGCTGAGGGCCGGTGCGGGCCGGCCGGCCGCGGGCTGCTCGGCCAGGTAGCGGCCGGCGTGCTCGGCGATCAGGTCGAGGACGATCGCGATGTCGTCGAGCGTGGTCTCCGGGTTGAGCAGGGTGAACTTGAGGTAGTGCCGGCCGTCCACCTTGGTGCCGGCGACGATCGCGTCGCCGGAGGCGAAGAGGGCTTCCCGGGCGTGCAGATTGACCCGGTCGGTCAGCTCGGGGTCCTGGGTGCCGCCGGGGAGGTAGCGGAAGACCAGGGTGCTCAGCTGGGGCTGGACGACGACCTCGAAGCGCGGGTCGTCGTGCAGGAGCTTCCAGCCGTCGGCGGCCCGGTCGATGACCTCGTCGAAGAGTTCGCCGATGCCCTGGGCGCCCATGGTGCGCAGCGTCAGCCAGAGTTTGAGGGCGTCGAAGCGGCGGGTGGTCTGGAGCGACTTGTCGACCTGGTTGGGGATCCGCTGCTCGACCATCCGGCGCGGGTTGAGGTAGTCCGCGTGGTAGGTGACGTGCCGCAGCGTGGCGCGGTCGCGGACCAGGACGGCGCTGGAACTGACCGGCTGGAAGAAGGACTTGTGGTAGTCCACGGTCACCGAGTCGGCGCGTTCGATGCCGGTGAGGAGGTCGCGGCGGCGGGAGACGAGCAGGCCGCAGCCGTAGGCGGCGTCCACGTGCATCCAGGCGTCGTGGCGGGCGGCCAGGTCGGCGATCTCCGGGAGCGGGTCGATGGAGCCGAAGTCGGTGGTGCCGGCGGTGGCGACGACCGCCATGGGTATCAGGCCGTCGCGCCGGCAGCGCTCCAGTTCGGCGGCGAGGGCGTCGGTGCGCATCCGCTTGGTGTCGTCGGCGGGGACGGCGATCACGGCCTCCGCGCCCAGGCCGAGCAGGGTGGCGGACTTGCGGATGCTGAAGTGGCTGCACGCGGAGGTGAGGATGCGGAGCCGGGGGAGCAGGTCGATGAGCCGGGTGTCCTCGGGGGAGCCGGTGCGCGCCAGTTCGCGGCGGCAGGTCTCGTCCCGGGCGAGCAGCATGGCCTGGAGGTTGGACTGGCTGCCGCCGCTGGTGAAGATGCCGTCGGCGGCCGGGCCGAGGCCGATCCGTTCGGCGGTCCAGTAGACCAGGCGCCGTTCGATGAGGGTGCCGCCGGCGCTCTGGTCCCAGGTGTCGAGGGAGGAGTTGACGGCGGACAGCACCGCTTCGCCGACCAGCGCGGGGATCACCACGGGGCAGTTGAGGTGGGCGAGGTAGCGCGGGTGGTGGAAGTAGATCGCGTCCCGCAGGTAGACCTGCTCCAGTTCGTCCAGGGCGGCGGCCGGGTCGTGGAGCGGGGTGTCGAGGTCCACGGCGGCCACGGTGGGCGCCAGTTCGTCGACCGAGACGCCGGTGAAGGGGCGGTCGGTGGTGGCGATCCGTGCGCTGATCCGTGCGACGCCCTCGGTGACGGCGGCGCGGTAGTGGTCGGCGGTGTGGTTGTTGAGGAGATGGGTACGGCTGTCGGCCGGGTCCTCGGCGGGGTGCGCGAGGCGACTCATGAAGGGGCCCTCCCTGGAGCGGGGTCAACTGCGTCCTGTGCAGGGTGCGGAGGTGTGCACAGGGGCAGGGGAACCCGCCCGGCGACGCAGTGAGGTAAGCCTAACCTAACTGTGCCGGCAGGTGGGGGCGGGGTCCCCGGTCCGGCCGGACCGGGGGGATTCCCGCGCCGCGAGGGCGGTGGGGCGGCTCAGCTCCCTTCGTCGTCGAGCGTGCGCAGCACCAGGCCGGTGGCCGGTTTGGGGCCGAACGAGGTGGACTTGCGGGGCATCGTCACGCCCTGCTCGGCGAGTTGACGCACCGTCTCCTCGGAGGTGGCGCGCATCAGGACGGCCGAGCCGCCGTGCCGGGCGGCCTGCGCCACCGCGGCCTCGGTGTGGTGCAGGTAGCCGATGTCCGACGGGTGGTCGGGGATCCGCCAGACCTCGTCCAACAGGACCGAGTGCAGCACCGTCGCGTCCAAGTGGCGCCACGCCTCGGGCCGGTCGGAGCGGACGGCGCGCTCCAGCAGGTCGGGGTCGGGCCGGTCCAGGAGGTGGAAGGAGTCGGGGCCGCCGGAGAGCACGAAGGCGTTGCCGGGGGCTTGCGCCAGGGCCTCCAGGGCGCTGGGGAGGTCGCCGGGCAGCCGGCGGGCCCGGAAGGCGCCGGCCACCTCCGCCAGCGCCTTGGCCGGCGGCAGGTGCGGCAGCACCCGGTGGATCGCCCGGACCTGGAGCGGATGGCGGGCGGTGTCCACCAGCAGCACCAGCCCGGAGGCCCAGGGTGAGTCGGGGCCGGCGTCCGGCCGTTGCGCGTGGAGCCGTTGGTACGTCGCCCAGCGGTGGTGGCCGTCGGCGATCAGCGCCTGACGCACGGCCAGGTCGGCGTCGACCGCGGCCAGCTCCGCGGGGTCGGTGACCGCCCACAGGCGGTGCGCGAAGCCGTCCTCGGTGGTGGTGGCGAGCAGCGGGGTGCGCCGGACGGTGCGCTCGATGACGCCGGTCGCGCCGTTCGCGGTGCCCGGTCCGCGGAACGACAGCAGCAGCGGCTCGAAGTTGGCGGCGGCGGCGCCCATCAGGGCGGCGCGGTCCTCGACCACCTCCGGGATGACGTCCTCGTGCGGCAGTACCGGGCCGTCCAGTCGGAGCGCGCCGATCAGACCGCGCTGCAGGACGTCGCCGCCGCGCTGCTCGTAGACGTAGAGCGCCGGTTCCGGGTCCGGGGTGAGGATGCCCTCCGCGCGCCAGCGGCGCAGGGTGTCGGCGGCCTGGCGGTGCCGGGTGGCCGGGTCCGCGGCCTGCGGCAGGATCAACCGCACGATGTTGTACGGATCGGAGGTCTCCAGGGCGCGGACCCCGTCCGGCCGCACCACGACGTCGTAGGGCGGGGAGGTGACCGCGGTGAGGCTGCTGACCCGGTCCGGGGCGTAGCGCAGGCCGCGGAACGGGAGGAGGCGGAGGCCGTCGGTACTGGTCATTGAAGAATGCTATGCCGGGAACGGGTGCGGGATGATCGGGGGAGCGGCCGTGAATCGGCCGGAAATTTCGGTGGCCGCGCGGCGGCGGACGGACCGGTCCGACAAGGGGGCGGGCGGGCCCGTACCGGCGCGCGGACGGCCTTCCGTACGGCACGCAGCAACGAGGAGCAGGACGGCATGGACGAGCGGATGCACGCGGCGGCGGACGGGCGCGAGCGGCACCGGCCCGACGGGTGCCGGCGCGCGCTCAACGAGGCGTACGACACGGCACTGCTGGATCTGGACGGGGTGGTCTACGCCGGCGGCCGGGCCATCGACCACGCCGTGGCGTCCCTGACCACGGCCCGCGAGGGCGGCATGCACCTCGCATACGTGACGAACAACGCGGCCCGCACCCCGCAGGCGGTCGCCGGCCAACTGTCCGGATTCGGCCTTCCGACGACCGCCGAGGATGTGATCACCTCCGCCCAGGCGGTGGCCCGGCTGATCTCCGAGCAGGTGCCGGCCGGCTCCCGGGTGCTGACCATCGGGGGCGAGGGGCTGCGGGTGGCGCTGCGCGAGCGCGGGCTGGTGCCGGTGGCGTCGGCGGACGACGACCCGGCGGCGGTCGTCCAGGGCTACGACCCGACGTTGGACTGGGAGCGGCTGGCCGAGGCCGCGTACGCGGTGCAGCGCGGGGTGCCGTGGTTCGCGTCCAACACCGACCTGACCATCCCCAAGGAGCGCGGGATCGCACCGGGCAACGGTGCGCTGGTGGAGGTGGTGCGGATCGCCGCCGGCGGGGCGCCGCAGGTCGCGGGCAAGCCGCAGCCGCCGATGCACCGCGAGACGGTGCTGCGGACCGGTGCCCGGCGGCCGTTGGTGATCGGCGACCGCCTCGACACGGACATCGAGGGCGCCTGGAACGGCGGGGTGGACTCGCTGCTGGTGCTCACCGGCGTCACCACTGCGGCCGCCCTGCTGGCCGCGCCGCCCGAGCACCGGCCGACGTACGTGGACGCGGACCTGCGCGGGGTGTTGCGCCCGCAGCCGGCGGTGACCGACGACGGCGCCGGCTTCCGCTGCGGGGGCTGGCGGGCGGCGGCGGCCGGGGACGAACTGGTGCTGGACGGCGAGGGGGCGCCGCTGGACGGGCTGCGGGCGCTGTGTGCGGCGGCCTGGACCGCGGCGGGTGCCGGGAGTTGTGCGGCGGACGCGTCCAAGGCGCTGCACCGGCTCGGGATGTGACGGGGCGTTCGTAACGGTCGGGGGTAAGGCGGACCGGTCCCGCCGCGCGGGGCGGCGGGACCGGGACGGGGCGCCGGAGCGGCGGGAGCGGCGGTTCACTCCCGGCCGGCGGCGGCCGCCGCCGCGGTCAGCTCCGCGATCAGGTCCTCCTCGGTGGCGCCGCGCCGCCAGTAGCCGGTGAACTTCACGGCACGACGGTCAAAGCCGCGCTCCCCGACGAGGTGGCGGCGCACCGCCTTGACGCCGCCCGCCTCACCGGCGATCCAGGCGTACGGGGTGCCCTCGGGCAGGTCGGCGGCGCGCAGCGCGTCCAGCACGGGCGCGCCGTGGCCGGCCGCCGCCGGGTCCCGGACGAGCCAGGTGACCTCGGCGTCGGCGAAGGTCGGCAGCGCCTGCCGGTCGGTCTCGTGCCCGACCTCGACCCAGACCTTGGCCACCGTGCCCGGGGAGAGCCAGGACAGGATGCCGGCGATCGCCGGGAGGGCGGTCTCGTCGCCGGTCAGCAGGATCCAGTCGGTGCCGGGCGGGGGCCGGAAGTCCACCCCGCCGTTGTCCTCGACGGCCGGCGCGAGCACGGTCAGCCGGTCGCCCGGTCGGGCCCGCACCGCCCACCGGCTGGCCGGCCCGCCACTGGGCGCGGCCGGGTCGTCGGCGCCGTGCAGCGCGAAGTCCACGTCGAACTCGCTCGGTTCGGGGCGCTGTTCGCGGATCGTGTACGAGCGCATGATCGGGCGCTCGGCCGGGTCCTGGGCCCGCCAGGCGGTGTACCAGCCGTCGCCCGTGTCCGCGAAGACCGGTGCCGCCTGGTGGGCCTGCGGGAGGAACAGCTTGAAGCGCTGGTCCCGGCCGCCGGAGACCAGTTCGTCCAGCCGTTCGCCGGCGAAGGTGATCCGCACCATGGACGGGCCGAGCCGCCGGGTGCGGGCGACCTGGACGTCGAAGAAGCGGAACGGCGCGGCGGTGGGGGCGGCGGTCGCGGTCATTCGGGAACCTCCCGGGACGGTGCGGGCTGGGGTGGGCGGTGCGGGCCCGCGGCGGGGCGGGCCCGGTGGTGCGTCAGGTGACCTTCTTCGCGCGCTCGATGGCCTGCGCGAGCTGCTCCATCAGCGGGGCGGCGCCGGCGTACGAGAAGCGCGGCTCGCTGGACCAGGGGGTGATCTGGCCGGCCTTGACGGCGGGGAGTTCGTTCCAGGACGGCTTGGCGGCCAGGTCCTTGGGCTGGAGGGTGGCGGTCCGGTTGTCCAACAGGAGCACGTCGGCCCGGTACTTGTCGGCGTTCTCCCAGCTGAGGCCCTCGAAGTAGCCGCCCTTGTCGACGTGGTCGGGGACGATCAGGTCCACGCCGAGGGACTTGAAGTACAGGAGGTCCGCGCTGATGCCGGGGTTGGAGGCGTAGAAGAGGTCGGCGCTGCCGGAGCAGGCCAGGACCTTGACGCGGTGGGCGGCGGCGGCCTTGCGCAGGCGCGCGGCGGCCCGTTCGAAGCGGGCCTTGGCGTCGGTGACCTTCTTGGCCTTCAGGTCCGCGCCGAGCGACGCGGCGAACTCGCCGTAGCGCGCGATGATCTGGTCGAGCGGCTTCCGGGACGCGGTGAGCGCCACGGTCTTGGCGAGCTTGGTGATCTTGTCCTTGCTGTCGTCGGGGACGTACCAGAGCGCGCCGGGCTCGTACATGTTGGTGACCAGCAGGTCGGGGGAGAGGCCCGCGTACTTCTCGACGTTGAACTGGTTGTAGCCGTTGCCGATGACGGTGACCTTCTTGACGTCGAGGTCGCCGGCCTGCGGGTCGGGCCTGCCGTTCGCCAAGGTGGTCGGGCCGAAGACGCCGACGATCTGGTCGTCGACGCCGAAGTCGTGCAGGGCCGCGGCGGTGCCGGTGAACGCGACGATCCGGTGCGGCCGGTCGGGCAGCGTGACCTTCTGCGCGCGGTCGTCGGTGAACGACCACGGGCCGCCCCCGCCCCCGCCGGTCGAGCCGCCTGACGCTCCGTTCCCCCCGCAGGCGGCGAGCAGGGCGCCGATGCCGACGGCGCCGCCCGCGGCCAGCACGCCGCGTCGGGACAGGGATACGCTTCGGGGGGTTCGCATGATGGTGGTGCTTCTCTCTGGAGGCGGAGCGCCCCCGACGGGCAGGGTGGACGGGCCGCACCGGAAGAGCCGGTAGATCGACCGCTTGTGAGGGTAGGCTAACCTAACCAGCGTGTTGGTAGACAGTCCCCCCGTTGACAGTTCCCCCGACGCGGCGACGGCCCCCACCGCACCCGGGCGGCGGCCCGGTGCCCGTGCCGCGGGGTTGGGCGCGTCCCTCGTCCTCCTCGCCGCCGTCGCCGTCCTCGGCATCGCCGTCGGCGCCAAGCAGATCCCCCTCGACCAGGTGTGGCACGGCCTCTTCCACCACACCGGTTCCGACACCGACGTGGTCATCCGCGACGTCCGGCTCCCGCGCACCCTCCTCGGGGTGCTGGCCGGCGCCGCCCTCGGCCTCGCCGGCACCGTCATGCAGGCGCTCACCCGCAACCCGCTCGCCGACCCCGGCGTGCTCGGCATCAACGCCGGCGCCTCGGCCGCGGTGGTCTCCGCCATCAGCTTCCTCGGCATCACCTCGCTCTCGGGCTACGTGTGGTTCGCCTTCGCCGGCGCCGCCGTGGTCTCGGTCGCGGTCTACGTCCTGGGCGGCACCCGCAGCGCCACCCCGGTCCGGCTCGCGCTGGCCGGCACCGCGCTGACCGCCGTCCTCACCGGCTACCTCAACGCCGTCAACCTCATGGACTCCGCGGCGCTGGACCGGATGCGCTTTTGGACGGTGGGCTCGCTGGCCAACGCGACCCTGCCCACGGTCACCCGGATCGCGCCGTTCCTCCTGGTCGGCGCGGCGCTCGCGCTGCTGCTCGCCCGCCCGTTGAACGCCGTCGCGCTCGGCGACGACCAGGCGCGCGCCCTGGGCGCCCGGCTGACCCGCACCCGGGTCCTGGCGATGGTCGCGGTGACCCTGCTGTGCGGCGGCGCGACCGCGGTCTGCGGCCCGATCGTCTACGTCGGACTGATGGTGCCGCACGCGGTCCGCGCCCTGACCGGACCCGACCTGCGATGGATCCTGCCGTACTCGGCGGTGCTCTCGCCGGTCCTGCTGGTCGGCGCGGACGTGCTCGGCCGGGTGGTGGCCCGGCCCGGCGAGCTCCAGGTCGGCATCGTCACCGCCGTGATCGGCGGCCCGGTCTTCATCTCCCTCGTCCGACGCCGGCGGATGGCCCAACTGTGACGGGCCGCACGAAGGGAGCACGGCGCGCGCCAACCGGCCCGCAAACGCGCACGAACGAGGAGGAGCAGCAGTGAACGCCACGGTCGAGCCCGGCCCGACGAACGGGGCGGGCCCGCGGGAGCAGGCACCGCCCGGCCGGCGCCGCACCCGCACGGTACGGACCGCGGGCGGCCTCTCGATCCGCCTGGACCTGCGCGCCGTCCTGGCCGGCACGCTGCTGCTGGCCGCCGCACTGGCCGCGGCCGTCGCCCTGATCGGTTCCGGCGACTACCCGATGACGCCGTCGCAGGTGCTGGCCACCCTGACCGGGGGCGGCACCACCGGCCAGCAGTTCATCGTGCACGACCTGCGACTGCCGCGGGTCCTGGTGGGGCTGCTGGTCGGTGCGGCCTTCGGGATCGCCGGCGCGGTCTTCCAGACCGTCTCCCGCAACCCGCTGGGCAGTCCCGACGTCCTCGGCCTCTCCCAGGGGTCGTCGGTCGGCGCGCTGATCGTCCTGGTGTGGTTCCACGGCGGGACGTTCGCGGTGGCCGGCGGCGCGGTCGTCGGCGGGCTGCTCACCGGCCTCGTCATCTTCCTGCTCGCCTGGCAACGCGGCATCCACGGCTACCGCTTCGTCCTCGTCGGCGTCGGCGTCGCCGCCGTGCTCTACGCCGTCGTGCTGTACCTGCTGACGAAGGCCAGCCTCTACGACGCGGCCCGGGCCACCACCTGGATGACCGGTTCGCTCAGCGGCCGCGACTGGAGCCAGGTCTGGCCGATGGCCGCGGTCTGCGCGGTGCTGATCCCGGTCGTGCTGCGCTGCGCGCGGCCGCTGCGGATGCTGGAGATGGGCGACGACGCGGCCGCCGCGCTGGGCGTGGGCACCGAACGGGTCCGGATCACCGCCCTGTTGGCCGCCGTCGTCCTCGTCTCCGCCGGCACCGCCGCGGCCGGCCCGATCTCCTTCGTCGCCCTCACCGCGCCCCAACTCGCCCGCCGGCTCACCGGCGCGCCCGGCCCCAACCTGCTGCCCGCCGCCCTGATGGGCGCCGCCCTGCTGGTCGGCGCCGACTGGGCCGCCCAACTGCTGTTCGGCGCCGACCAACTGCCGGTCGGCGTGCTGACCGGCATCCTCGGCGGCGGCTACCTGCTGTGGCTGCTGGCCACCGAGCGGAAGGCGGGACGGGTGTGAGCGGGCGCAGCGCCACCGTCGCACGCCCCACGACCCCCCGGCGACCCCAGCGAACCGACCACCCCCACCACCCCAGGAGCCCCGCAGTGAGCCGTCTCGCGGCCGAGAACGTCACCCTCGCCTACGACCAGCGGACCATCGCCGAGAACCTCTCGGTCGACATCCCCGACCACTCCTTCACGGTCATCGTCGGCCCCAACGCCTGCGGCAAGTCCACGCTGCTGCGCGCCCTGTCGCGGATGCTCAAGCCGACCACCGGCGCGGTGCTGCTCGACGGCCAGCAGATCTCCGCACTGCCGGCCAAGCAGGTCGCCCGGACGCTGGGCCTGCTGCCGCAGTCCTCGGTCGCCCCGGACGGCATCACCGTCGCCGACCTCGTCGCGCGCGGCCGCTACCCGCACCAGGGACTGCTGCGCCAGTGGTCGGCCGCGGACGAGCGGATTGTCGCGGAGTCGATGACCGCGACGGGCGTGGCCGAACTGGCCGACCGCTACGTCGACGAACTCTCCGGCGGACAGCGGCAGCGGGTCTGGATCGCCATGGCGCTGGCCCAGCAGACCCCGCTGTTCCTGCTCGACGAGCCGACCACCTTCCTCGACATCCAGCACCAGATAGAGGTTCTGGACCTGTGCGCCACCCTCCACGAGGAACAGGGCCGCACCCTGGTCGCGGTGTTGCACGACCTCAACCAGGCGGCCCGCTACGCCACCCACCTGATCGCGATGAAGGACGGCCGGGTGATCGCCGAGGGCGCACCGTCCGAGATCGTCACCGCCGACCTCGTGGGCCGGGTCTTCGGCATCGACTGCCGGATCATCGACGACCCCGAGAGCGGCACCCCGCTGGTCGTCCCGGCCGCCCGCCGGCCCCGGGAGGGTGCCGCGGCACTCAGCACCGCGGCGGCTACAACAGGGTCCTGAGCCGCAGCAGGTCGCGCAGCCCGGCCTCCAGCTTCACCCGGCCGCTGCTCCACGCCCGGGCGAAGTTCAGCCGGCCGTCCACCAGGGCCACCAGGTCGTCGCCGGTCATGGTCAACCGGATCTCGGCCTTCTCCGGCGGCGGCCCGGCGACACAGGTCACGTCCTGCAGACTGCCGTCGGCCAGCCGGCCGACGAAGGTGGTGTCGAGGTCGGTGATGCGGCAGCTGACGGAGCGGTCGAGCGCCGAGGCGCCGCGCACCTCACCGTCCGCCGAGGACAGGTTGTGGGCCAGCCGGTCGAGCGCGGCACGGCACTGGTCGAGAGTTGCCATCGCGCCCGACGATACGCCAGGCCACGGACGGCCGGGGGCGCGCGAGCGAGGTAGCGTCGGGGGCATGGCAGACCCGATGAACGGCCCCGAGCCGGCGGCCCCCCAGGCCCCCGGAGCGCGAGCGACCGCCGTGGCCGCGGAGCCCGCCGAGCCGGCCGGCCCCCGACCGCTCGGGGTGGCGGTGGCCCCCACCGGCCAGCCCGCCGTCGACGCCGGCCTGGCGCGCCTGGCCGAAGCCGACCACCTCCCGGTCAGCGGCCACCTGGGCATGTACGAGGATGTCCACCGTGGACTGCGCGACGTGCTGGCCTCCCTCGACCAGCACTCCGGGCCGCCCGCACCGTCCCCGACGCCCGATCGACCCGGCCGACCCGACCGGCACGACCAGTAGGAGCTGAACCACAGGTGGCAGGAGTGGCACGACGCCGTCTCGACGCGGAGCTGGTGCGCCGCAAGCTGGCCCGCTCGCGGGAGCACGCGAGCCAGCTGATCGCCGCGGGCCGGGTGACCGTCGGCGGGGCGACCGCGACGAAGCCGGCCACCCAGGTGGAGACCAGCGCGGCGGTGGTCGTCCGGGAGGACGGGAGCGACCCCGACTACGTCTCGCGCGGCGGCCACAAGCTCGCCGGCGCGCTCGCCGCCTTCGTCCCGCGCGGCCTGCGCGTCGAGGGCCGGCGGGCGCTGGACGCGGGCGCCTCCACCGGTGGCTTCACCGACGTGCTGCTGCGCGCCGGTGCCGGCCACGTGGTCGCCGTCGATGTCGGCTACGGCCAGCTCGCCTGGCAGTTGCAGAGCGACGACCGGGTCACCGTCAAGGACCGCACCAACGTCCGCGAGCTGACCCTGGACCAGATCGACGACGTCCCCGTCGACCTCGTCGTCGGCGACCTCTCCTTCATCCCGCTGGGCCTGGTGCTGCCCGCGCTCGTCCGCTGCGCGGCGCCCGACGCCGACCTGGTGCTGATGGTCAAGCCGCAGTTCGAGGTCGGCAAGGAGCGGCTGGGCAGCGGCGGCGTGGTGCGCAGCGCCGCACTGCGGGCCGAGGCGGTGCGTGGCGTCGCGGACCGCGCCGCCGGGCTGGGGCTGGGCGTCCTGGGCGTGACCGCGAGCCCGTTGCCCGGGCCCTCGGGCAACGTCGAGTACTTTCTTTGGCTGCGCGCCGGGGCGCCTGCACTCGACCCGGCGGACGTCGACCGTGCAGTGGCGGAGGGGCCCAGTTGACCACTACCCAGGCAGTTGAAGACAGCGCGGCACAGGAGACCGGCCGCGCCGGACGGACCGTGTTCCTGCTCGCGCACACCGGCCGCCCGGCGGCCATCCGCAGTGCCGAACTCGTGGTCCAGGGGCTGCTGCGCAGCGGGATCGGGGTGCGGGTGCTGGACGAGGAGGCCGCGGACCTGCCGCTGCCCGACTCCGTCGAACGCGTCGCGACCGAGCCGTGCGCGGCCGAGGGCTGCGAACTCCTCGTCGTCCTCGGCGGGGACGGCACGCTGCTGCGCGGCGCGGACTTCGCCCGCACGTCCGGGGTGCCGATGCTGGGCGTCAACCTCGGTCGGGTGGGCTTCCTCGCCGAAGCCGAACGGGACGACCTCGACAAGGTCGTCGACCGGGTCGTCACCCGCTCCTACGAGGTCGAGGAGCGGATGACCCTCGACGTCCTGGTCCGCAACAACGGCGCCGTGGTGCACACCGACTGGGCGCTCAACGAGGCGTCCGTGGAGAAGGCCGCCCGTGAGCGGATGCTGGAAGTGGTCACCGAGGTCGACGGCCGGCCGGTCTCCCGCTTCGGCGGCGACGGGGTGGTCTGCGCGACCCCGACCGGCTCGACCGCCTACGCCTTCTCGGCCGGCGGCCCGGTCGTCTGGCCGGAGGTCGAGGCGCTGCTGATGGTCCCGATCAGCGCCCACGCGCTGTTCGCCAAGCCGCTGGTCACCTCCCCGCAGTCGGTGCTGGCCGTGGAGGTCCAGCCCAAGACCCCGCACGGCGTGCTGTGGTGCGACGGCCGGCGCACCGTCGAACTCCCCGCCGGCGCCCGCGTCGAGGTCCGCCGCGGCGCCGTCCCGGTCCGCCTGGCCCGGCTGCACCACGCCTCCTTCACCGACCGTCTGGTCGCCAAGTTCGCGCTCCCGGTGGCCGGTTGGCGGGGCGCGCCGCACTAGGGCGGCGGACGGGCCCGGGCCCCGCTACGCCCCGCCGGGCACCAGCAGCTCCCGGGCCCGGGCCAGGGCGCTGTCGCGCCGGGCGGACAGTTCCGCCTCGGTGAAGACCGGCGTGCGCACGGCCGGCGGGATCCCGGGCCCGTCGAAGGTGCGGCCGTCGGCCGTCAGGAACTCCTCGTTGGGCAGGCCGAAGCTCCAGCCGTTGGGCAGCGTCCGCTCCAGCACGTCGGAGAAGACGCCCTGGGTGGGTTGGCCGATCCGGGTGGGCGCCGGGGAGCGGCCCATCAGGGACTGGGTGAAGGTCTCGCCCGCACTGATCGTCAACGGGCCGGTGAGGACCGCCACCGGCCCGGTGTAGACCGGTCCCCGGTGCGGGTGGACGGTGATCGGCTCCGGCGCGGTGAACCCGCCCGGCCGCCGCGGGTCGTTCCGGGCCCGCTTGCGGTAGGCGAGGTAGGGCCGGTCGGTGAGTCGCGAGGCGATCCGCAGGCCCAGGGCGTCCGAGCCGCCCCCGTTGATCCGCAGGTCCACGACGAGCCCGCGCAGGGCGTCGGGGCCCCGGGTACGGGCCGTGGTGAACACCGCGTCCAGTGCCTGGTCGAGCGCGGCGACGTCGCCCGCGTGCTCGCCCTTCTCGGTGTACCCGGCGAACTGGGTGATCCGGAAGTAGCCGATCCGGCCGGGCAGATCGGCGTAGCGCAGCTTGCCGCCGGCCCACTGCCGCTGCACGGCGTGCGGGCCGAGGGCGGCGGCCACCGCCGCGTCGACCCGGGCGGTGGAGGCGGGGGTGGGCAGCACGGTGCCGGGGCGCTTGCCGGCGAACCAGCGGTCCTCGCCGGCGACGACCCGGGTGTGCGCGTCGTGCAGCGGTTCGATCATCGCGCGCAGTACCGCGAAGAGTTCGGCGTCGGTGGTGGTGGCGGTGACCCGGGGGCGGTAGCGGTCCCGGACCGCGCGCCAGTCGATCCCCTTGGCCCGGAAGAACGGGTAGTTCTCCGCGTACGTCTGCCAGAAGACGTCGAAGACCGCCCGCGGGTCCCGGGCCGGTCGGGCACCGCAGCGCCGCGGCAGCCCACCGGTGCGGTGCAGGGAGCGGTGGCCGACGTCGTCGGCGGCGGACAGCCGGGCCCGGTCCGCGCCCGCGGGCGCGACGGTGAGCGGCGCCCCGTCCGGCACGGTGAAACGGAGCGCGCCGTCCGCGCCGGGGGCACCCGCCTGCCTGCCCGTCACCGCTCCGGGCAGGCAACTGACGGCGGTGGTCTCGTACGTCGTGAGGGTGCCGCCCGCGATCCGGACGAGCGTGCCGTAGCCGTCCGTCCGCCAGACGCCGTCCAGCGCGGGCGCCGCCGCCCGCGCCCCGGCCTGCCGGGCGGCGGCGGTCGGGGCGGCACAGGCCGGGAGCGCGGTCGCCGCGGCCAGGACGGTGGCCAGCAGGACCGTGGTGCGCGGCCGGCGGGCCGGTCGCCGCCCGGTCGGGCGGGGCGTTGCCGGGTCACTCATGGGGGTACCTCGTGGGGTCGGGAGGGCTGCGTGGTGCACGCGGGGGACCGCCGGGCCGGTCCCGGAGGGGAACCGGTGCGGTGTGCTGCCAGCCTGCCGATCGGGCCGGATCGGATGCCATCCGGCGGCCACCCGCCTTCCCGGTGGGGTTTTCCGCAGGTCCGGGGCGTGCGGCGGGTCCTGGCCGGGCACGCGGGCGGCCGGGGCGGGGCGGTGGTGTGGGGGAGGCCGTCGCGGGGCGGCCCCGGGACCTCGTAAGGTCGTACCCGTGTTGGAGGAGATGCGGATCCGGTCCCTGGGTGTCATCGACGACGCCGTCGTCGAGCTGTCCCCGGGCTTCACGGCGGTGACCGGCGAGACCGGCGCGGGCAAGACCATGGTCGTCACCAGCCTCGGCCTGCTGCTCGGCGGGCGCGCGGACCCCGCCCTGGTGCGGATCGGTGCCAAGTCGGCGGTGGTCGAGGGCAGGATCGCCCTCGCGTCCTCGTCGCCGGCCGCAGTCCGGGCCGAGGAGGCCGGCGCGGAGTTGGACGACGGTGCGCTGCTGATCAGTCGCACGGTCTCCGCCGAGGGCCGCTCGCGGGCCCATGTGGGCGGCCGCTCGGTACCGGTGGGGATCCTCGGCGAACTCGCCGACGACCTCGTCGCGGTGCACGGCCAGACCGACCAACAGGGCCTGCTGCGGCCGGCCCGCCAGCGCCAGGCCCTGGACCGCTACGCCGGGGACGCGGTCGCCGGCCCGCTCGCCAAGTACACCGCCGCGCACCGCCGGCTGCGCACCGTCGCCGCCGAACTCGACGAGCTGACCACCCGGGCCCGGGAGCGCGCCCAGGAAGCCGATCTGCTCCGCTTCGGCCTGGACGAGATCGCCGCCACCGAGCCGCTGCCCGGCGAGGACGTCGAACTCGCCGCCGAGGCCGAACGGCTCGGCCACGCCGAGGCGCTGGCCTCCGCCGCGACCGTCGCGCACGCCGCGCTGGCCGGCAACCCCGAGGACCCCGAAGGCATCGACGCCACCACCCTGGTCGCCGGCGCCCACCGCGGTCTGGAGGCGGTCCGCGGCCACGACCAGGAGCTGGCCGCGCTGGCCGACCGGCTCGGTGAACTCGGCATCCTGATGGCCGACGTCGCCACCGAACTCGCCGGCTACGCGGACGGCCTGGACGCCGATCCGCTGCGGCTGGCCGCCGTCGAGGAGCGCCGCGCCGCCCTGAACCACCTCACCCGCAAGTACGGCGAGTACGGCAAGGACACCTCGGCCGTGCTGGCGTGGTCCGAGCAGAGCGCCGCGCGCCTCGCCGAACTCGACGGCGACGACGACCGGATCACCGAGCTGGCCGCCGAGCGCGACGGCCTCCGCGCCGAACTGGGTGAACTGGCCCAGCAGTTGACCGACGCCCGGACCGCGTCCGCGGAGCACTTCGCGGCCGCGGTCACCACCGAACTCGGCGAACTCGCCATGCCGCACGCCCGGGTGAGCGTCGCCATCCGCCAGACCGAGCTGCCCGAGGACGCCGACGACGCCGACGGCATCGAGGTCAACGGCCGCAGCGTCGCGTACGGCCCGGCCGGCGCCGACGAGGTCGAGATCCTGATGGCCCCGCACCCGGGCGCCCCGCCCCGACCGATCGCCAAGGGCGCCTCCGGCGGTGAACTGTCGAGGGTGATGCTCGCCGTGGAGGTCGTCTTCGCCGGCTCGGACCCGGTCCCGACGTACCTCTTCGACGAGGTCGACGCGGGCGTCGGCGGCAAGGCGGCCGTCGAGGTCGGCCGGCGCCTGGCCCGGCTCGCCAAGTCCGCGCAGGTCGTGGTGGTCACCCACCTCCCGCAGGTCGCCGCGTTCGCCGACCGGCAGCTGCTGGTGGAGAAGACCAACGACGGCTCGGTGACCCGCAGCGGCGTCACCGTCCTGGAGGGCGAGGACCGGATCCGCGAGCTGTCCCGGATGCTGGCCGGCCAGGAGGACTCCGAAACGGCCCGCGCGCACGCCGAGGAACTCCTGGAGACCGCCCGCACGGGCACCTAGCGACAACACCCGGCCACCGGGCCGGCGAGGGCTGGCCACCGGGCCGGCGAGGGGGAGCGGGATGAGGGGAACGACCACGGGCGGCGGCACGCCGGTCCGCAGTGCGGCGCTGTTCGCGGCGGCGGGCGCGACCCGGGCCTGCTACGCGGTGCTGCGGCGCCGACCGCCGGGCGGCGCCGCGCGCTGGCAGCGGACGAACCACGCGGGCCGGCCGGTCACCCTGCACGCCGGTCCGGCGGTCGCCCTCGGCACCGCGCTCGCCGCGGCCGGCGCTCCGGGGCTGCCGGCCCGGACCCGCGCGGCGGCGGCGCTGGCCGTCCTGGCCGCCGGCGGCTGCGGGGCCTACGACGACCTCGTCGGCGCCGGGGACCCGCGCCGCGGCTTCCGGGCGCACCTGTCCGCGCTGCGGCACGGCGAGGTCACCAGCGGAGCGGTCAAGCTCTTCGGGATCGGCGCCGCCGGACTCGCCGCCGGCGCCCTGCTCGCGGACCGCCCGGCCGACCGGTTGGTGGCGGGCGTGGTGATCGCCGGCTCGGCCCACCTGGTCAACCTCCTGGACGTCCGCCCGGGCCGGGCCGCGGCGGCCGCCGTCGCGCTGGCGGCGCCGGGCCTGCTGCGCGGTGGACCGGCCGGGGCGCTGTCCGCCGTCCCGCTGGGCGCCGCGGTCGCCTTGGCCCCCGACGACTTCGGGGAGCGCACGATGCTCGGGGACGCCGGCGCGCACGCCCTCGGCGCCGCCCTCGGGCTGGCCGCCGTCGCCGGAGCGGGGCCCCGGGGCGCGCACGGCGCCGGGCGCGGGGGAGGCCGGGCGGGGCTGGCCGTGCACGCTGCCGCGCTGGTCGTCGCGGCGGCCGTCGGGGACCGCATCAGCCGCCTGGCCGGGGCGCGCTGACGGCGCCGACGGCGCGGGCCGGGCACGGCGGTGCGGGCGCGGCGGAAAGAACCGGAGCGACTCGATCCGGACAGTGAAGGACGGGTTCCGGACAGCGCGGTGACGGACCGCAGGGGTGCGTCCACCCCGTTCGGACGGCAATCCGCGCACCCACCAAGTCGCCCATGTGGGTGAATCCATGGATCCGTGGGTGAGACTTCCCACCGGAACGGCGTCCGCACGGTGCCGAATTGACGCCGCCGGACTGGCATCCTGGGCGCGGTGTGCAGCGCCGGGGCACGCCCGCCCCGACCTGCCCGCAGGACCGGGCCGATCCCCCGCCCCGGAACATCGCAGCACCTCGCAGTGCCAAACCGCCCCGCCGGTACGGTACCTACCGCCCCCGACCCAGGAGCCCTACCTCGTGACCAGCCCCCTGACCCCGCCGCACGGGCAGTCGCCGCTGCGCACGGTCCAGGTGCTCGGGCGCGGCGGTGCCGGCAGCGCGGCGCACGTCCGTTCGCTCTCCGAAGGGCTGGTCGCCCGCGGGGTCCGGGTGACCGTGTGCGCCCCGCCGGAGGCCGAGGAGGCGTACGACTTCACCGCGGCCGGTGCCCGGTTCGTGCCGCTCGCCCCGCGGATGGACCCGGCCGGCCTGACCGTGCTGCGCGGCGCCTGCTGGGACGCCGACCTGGTCCACGCGCACGGCCTGCGGGCCGGCCTGCGCGCCTCGGTGGCGCTGCGCGGCCTGCGCGGCCCCCGCGCCTGCGGCCTGGGCGCCGGTGGGTGGGGCCAGGTCCCGCTCGTCATGACCTGGCACACCAAGGCGCACACCGAGGGCGCCCGCGCCGGAATGGTGCACCTGATGGAGCGGCGGGTGGCGCGGGCCGCGGCCGTCGTCCTCGGCGTCTGCTCCGACCTGGTGGACCGGGCGCGCGAGCGGGGTGCCCGGGACGCCCGCCTCGCCCCGGTCGCCGTGCCGCGGGCCCGTTCCGGCCGCGCCGGGCACGCCACCGACCCCGACCGCAGCCGCGACAAGGAGCGCGCCGAACTGGGCGCGGTGGACCGTCCGTTGCTGCTCGCGGTCGGTCGGCTCGACCCGTCCCAGGGCCATGACCTGCTGCTGGACGCGGCGCACGCCTGGTCCGCACTGGACCCCCAGCCGCTGCTCGCGATCGCCGGCGAGGGCGAGCAGCGGGCCGCGCTCCAGCGCCGCATCGACAGCGAGCGGTTGCCCGTCCAGCTCCTCGGCCGCCGCGACGACGTGCCCGAACTCCTCGCCGCCGCCGACCTGGTGGTGCTGCCCAGCAGGTGGGAGGCGCGTTCCCTGATCGCCCAGGAGGCCCTGCGCGCCGGCGTCCCCCTGGTGGCCACCGACACCGGCGGCACCCGCGAACTGGTCGGCAGGGGAGCCGCGTTGGTCCGCTACGGCGACGCCACCGCACTGGCCCGCACGGTCCTGGACCTGCTCGCCGACCCGGTGCGCCGCACCGCACTGGCCACCGCCGGCCGCGTCCAGGCCGCCGGCTGGCCCAGCGAGAACGACACGGTCGCGCAGGTCCTCAGCGTCTACGACGAACTGACCCAGCCGCCGCAGCCGGCGCTACCGGTCTGACCCGGCGCGCGGCCTACCGGTCGGTGTGCCGCCGCGCCCGCAGCGCCAGCCGCAGCCCCAGCACCGTCTGCGGGTCGTCCAGGTCGGTCCCCAGCAGTTGCGCGATCCGCGCCAGCCGGTCGTAGAGCGTCTGCCGGTTGACGTTCAGGTCCCGGGCGGTCTCGGCCTTGCGGCCGGCGCTGGCCAGATAGGCCTCCAGCGTCGGCAGCAGCGGCTGGCGGGCGCCCCGGTCGTGGGCCAGCAGCGGGCCGATGGCGCGCTCCACGAAATCGGTGAGCACCCCCTGCTCGCCGTGCTCCCGCATCCGCCACAGCAGCAGTTCGATGTCCAGGCGGCGGGCGTCGTACCAGGGCGCCTCCGGCAGCCCCTGGGCCGCGGCCGCCGCCTCCGCCGCGTGCCGCAGGCCCGGGCCGGCCGCCGCCCAGTCACCCGCGGTACCGACCACCACCACCGGGCGGTGCGCCGACGGCCGGTCCAGCCCGGCCCGGACCACCCCCGCGCGCAGCGCCTCGGCGACCCGGTCGGCCAGCGCCGCCCGGTCCTGCCCCGCCCGCAGCGCCACCAGCAGCGGCACCCGGCCCTCCACCGGCCGCACGCCGAGCAGCACCGGCACCCCGGGGGCGGCCAGTTCCTCGCGCAGCGCCTGGGCGAGCACCGCCCAGCTGCCGGGGGAGGGCAGCGCGGCCGGCAGCCGCATCACCACCGGCAACACCGCCTCGGCGCCCGGCCGGAAGCCCAGCAGCCGGGCCTGCGCAGGCGCCTCGGACGCGGAGATCCGGCCCTCCGCCAGCTCGGCGAGGAAGTCCCCGCGACCGCGGGCGGCCAGCACCTCCTCCTGCCGGGACTGGAGCATGACCACGGCCAGCAGGTCGGCGGCGCGTTCCGCGGCGAGCCGGTGCACCGGTGCCAGCGGCCCGTTCACCGGGAGCAGCACCAGCCGGGCGCGCACCGCGTCCGGCCCGGGCCCGCCGCCGGGCACGTCGATGCGCAGGCCGGAGTCGCGCAGCCCCTCCCAGGCCAGCAGCGGATCGGCGTCCGCCACGCCGTCGTCGCCCTCGGGCCCGGCGGCGTACAGCGGGCTGCCGTCGGGGGCCTCCAGGCACAGCGGGTTGCCGGTGAAGACGGCGAGCAGCCGCAGCACCTCCGGTGCGCCACCGCCCCGCAGCAGCACGTCGGTGCAGCGCCGCAGCAGCTCGTCGGCGCGCCGCAGCAGGGTGTAGTGGCTGTTGATGATCTCGGTGTGGATCTCCTCGGTGACCGTGACGTACGGGACCTCGCGGTGCAGCTGGATCAGCGGCAGCCCGCAGTCCCGCGCGGCGTCGACCAGTGCCACGGGCAGCGCGTCGAACCGCGAGCCCAGCTCCACGACCAGGGCGGCGACGTCCCGGTCGGCGAGCTTGCGGATGAAGGCGCGCTGTTCGGACGGCCGGGTGCCCACCCCCAGCCCGGTGGTCAGCAGCAGCTCGCCGCCCTTGAGCAGCGAGGCGATGTGCGGGACCTCGCCGGCGTGCACCCAGCGCACCGAGCGCCCCAACCGGCCCTCGCCGGCCAGCACCTCCGGCAGGCCGCGCCGCAGCGCCGGCAGCTCCAGCGCCCGGCGTACCGTGACGTCGGCTTCGATCTTCCCGTGCGGCCCCATGCCGGAACGCTACCGCGCGTACGGCTATCCGGAGGAATGCGATCCGGATAGCGCCCGCCGGTCCACCGGGACGGCTCGCGCACCCCCTCCGCCCCTCCGCTCAACTCCTTTCCCTGGTCGCACACTTGACGTTGACCGGGGTGCCTGGGCAGGGTGCTTGGACCGTACCAACGAGAGCGCTCACCCCACCCCCCACAAGGAGCCGCCTCATGATCTCCCGTCGCACCCTGCTCGGCGGGCTCGCCGCCGGTGCCGCCACCGCCGCCGTCGCCGGCCGGGCCATCGGCGCCCCCACCGCCCGCGCGGCCGGCACCCTCCCGCTGCACCTGGTCAACAAGTCCGGCGCCTACGCCAACGGCTCGGTCTGGATCTACATCCTGGGCAACGACGGCACCCAGCAGGTCAGGGTCACCCCGGACGGGAAGCTCGCCCCCGTCGCGGTCGCCGACAACGGCCCGGACGGCTTCACCGACTACGCCATACCGCTCGCCGCCACCGGCACCACCACCGTCCAGCTGCCCCCGATGTCCGGCCGGATCTACACCAGCCTGGGCGCCAAGCTCAAGATCAAGGCGGTCGCCGACGGCAACGGCAAGCCCGCCCTCGCCTACCCCGCGGGCTGGGTCGCCTCCGACCCCAACTACGACGTGCTGCACGACTGCGCGGAGTTCACCTACAACTCCGGCGGGATGTTCTGCAACACCACCATGGTCGACATGTTCAGCGTCCCGCTCGCCCTCCACCTCACCGGCAGCGGCGACCAGACCACCGGCACCCTCAAGGACGGCGCCCGGGCCCGGATCTTCTCCGAGGTCAAGGCCGCCGCCGGCTTCGACCGCCTGGTCGTCGACGACCGGCGGGTGATCGCCCCCGGCCACGGCCTGGACAGCGGCCTGTTCGCCGCCGACTACTTCGCCCCCGCCGTCGACGCCGCCTGGTCCGCCTACGCCGGCAAGGACCTGACCGTCACCACCAACGCCGGCGCCTTCACCGGCCGGGTCAGCGGCGACCAACTCACCTTCACCGGCCCCCAGGGCCGCGGGGCCCGCTCGGCGGCCCCGGCCGGCCCGATCGCCTTCGGCAAACCGTCCACCCGCGACGTGCTCTTCTGCGACGGCGTCCTGGCCGCCCCCAACGACGGCGTCCGCGGCCCGCTGGCCGCCGTCCTCGGCGCCGCCCTCAACCGCTCCACCCTGGCGACCCACCCCGCCCAGCCGGTCACCGACCCGGCCGCCTTCTACCAGCAGCAGGTCACCAACCACTACGCCCGCGTCATGCACGGCGCCACCCAGGACGGCAAGGCGTACGGCTTCGCCTTCGACGACGTCGCCGGCTTCGCCTCCTACGTCGAGGACCACGCCCCCAAGGAGCTCACCCTCACCCTGACGCCCTTCTAGGGACGCCGGCCGGCCGCCGACCGCCCCCGGAGGACCTCCGGGGGCGTGGTGCCCCGCAGGGCGTCACCCCCCGTAGGCCCCGCTCGCGGTCAGCCGCAGCGCCGTGTCGATCAGCGGAACGTGGCTGAACGCCTGCGGGAAGTTCCCCACCTGCCGCTGGAGCCGGGAGTCCCACTCCTCGGCGAGCAGCCCCAGGTCGTTGCGGAGCGAGAGCAGCTTCTCGAACAGCTTGCGGGCCTCCTCCACCCGGCCGATCATCGCCAGGTCGTCGGCCAGCCAGAACGAACAGGCCAGGAACGCCCCCTCGTCGCCTTCGAGGCCGTCCACCCCGAGCCCCTCGCCGGACGTCGGGTAGCGCAGCACGAACCCGTCCTCGGTGGACAGCTCCCGCTGGATCGCCTCGATGGTGCCGATGACCCGCTTGTCGTCCGGCGGCAGGAACCCGACCTGCGGGATCAGCAGCAGCGACGCGTCCAGCTCCTGCGAGCCGTAGGACTGGGTGAAGGTGTTCCGCTCCTTGTCGTAGCCCTTCTCGCAGACGTCCCGGTGGATGGTCTCCCGCAGGTCCTTCCACCGGTCCAGCGGGCCGTCCACGTCCCCGGACTCGATCAGCTTCACCGTGCGGTCGACCGCGACCCAGGTCATGACCTTGGAGTGCACGAAGTGCCGGCGCGGCCCGCGCACCTCCCAGATGCCCTCGTCGGGCTCGTCCCAGTGCTTCTCCACCCACTCGATCAGCTTGATCTGGAGCAGCGAGGCGTAGTCGTTGCGGGCCAGCCCGGTCATGTGCGCCAGGTGCAGCGCCTCGGTGACCTCGCCGTAGACGTCCAGCTGGAGCTGGCCGGCGGCGCCGTTGCCGACCCGCACCGGCCGCGAATCCTCGTACCCGGGCAGCCACTTGAGCTCGGTCTCGCCCAGCTCCCGCTCACCGGCGATGCCGTACATGATCTGGAGGTTCTCCGGGTCGCCGGCCACCGCCCGCAGCAGCCACTCGCGCCAGGCCCGGGCCTCCTCGCGGTAGCCGGTGCGCAGCAGCGACGACAGGGTGATCGCCGCGTCCCGCAACCAGGTGAAGCGGTAGTCCCAGTTGCGGATCCCGCCGACGCACTCCGGCAGCGACGTCGTCGGCGCCGCCACGATCCCGCCGGTCGGCGCGTACGTCAGGGCCTTCAGCGTGATCAGCGAGCGCACCACCGCGTCCCGGTAGGGCCCGTGGTACGTGCAGTGCTCGACCCACTCCTGCCAGAACTCCTCGGTCGCCTCCAGCGACGCCTCCGGGTCCGCCAGGGCCGGCGGCTCGTGGTGCGAGGGCTGCCAACTGATCGTGAACGCGATCCGCTCGCCCGGCGACACCGTGAAGTCGGAGTACGTCGTCAGGTCCTTGCCGTAGGTCTCCGCCGAGGTGTCCAGCCACACCGAGTCGGGCCCGGCGACCGCGACGGTGCGCCCGTCGACCTTGTGCACCCACGGCACCACCCAGCCGTACGCGAACCGCATCCGCAGCTCCGACCGCATCGGCACCCGGCCGCTGACGCCCTCCACGATCCGGATCACCTGCGGCACGCCGTCCCGCGGCGGCATGAAGTCGATCACCCGGACGGTACCGCGCGGAGTGTCCCACTCGGACTCCAGGACGAGTGAATCCCCGCGGTAGCGCCGCCGGTCCGCGGCCCGCGGGACCTCCCCGCCGATCGGCCCCATCCGCCAGAAGCCGTGCTCCTCGGTGCCGAGCAGCCCCGCGAACACCGCCGGCGAGTCGAAACGGGGCAGGCACAGCCAGTCGACCGTGCCGTCCCGGCACACGAGAGCGGCGGTCTGCATATCACCGACAAGTGCGTAGTCCTCGATGCGCCCGGCCACGTGCATCTCCCGTCGAACTGGAGTCACGCCCCCCATGGGACGTTGTGTGCTGTCCGTCCTGCCCATGAAACGTCGCCGAGCAGCGGGACCGGGAAACGGGCTGGGGGCACTCCCCCAGCTGGCACCGGGGCCCCACCCAGCGGTGAGCTGGGGGAGAGTGGTGCCTTCCCGGACGGCTCGCAGCGAGTGTCCGAGCAGGATACGACGCAGGGGGGTGCTCCGCGCGACGCTCACGTCGAGTGGGGGTGGTCCGAACGGGTGGCCTGGGCGAGGACGCCTTCCGGTGCGTGGCCGGACGCGACCATGTCCGGTCGCTGATAGCCTGGTATCCCGTGGACCGGTGGGACCCAACGGAAGTACGGCACCCCCGAACCGCAGCGACGGCGCCCCTCAAAACCGGCGTCCCTCGCACCTCTCCACCTCGCGACCACGGGAGCCCCCTCTTGGCCATGCCGCCCTCTGCTTCTCGAAAGAACGCAGCCACGACGACCAAGCACCTCTTCGTCACCGGGGGCGTCGCCTCCTCGCTCGGCAAGGGGCTCACCGCCTCCAGCCTGGGTGCTCTCCTGAAGGCGCGCGGCCTGCGGGTCACGATGCAGAAGCTCGACCCGTACCTGAACGTCGACCCCGGGACGATGAACCCGTTCCAGCACGGTGAGGTCTTCGTCACCAACGACGGTGCCGAGACCGACCTGGACATCGGCCACTACGAGCGCTTCCTCGACGTCGACCTCGACGGCTCGGCGAACGTCACCACCGGCCAGGTCTACAACACCGTGATCGCCAAGGAGCGGCGCGGCGAGTACCTCGGTGACACCGTCCAGGTCATCCCGCACATCACCAACGAGATCAAGCACCGCATCCGGCGGCTGGCCACCGACGACGTCGACGTGGTCATCACCGAGGTCGGCGGCACGGTCGGCGACATCGAGTCGCTGCCGTTCCTGGAGACCGTCCGCCAGGTCCGCCACGAGGTGGGCCGGGACAACGTCTTCGTCGTGCACATCTCGCTGCTGCCCTACATCGGCCCGTCCGGTGAGCTGAAGACCAAGCCGACCCAGCACTCGGTCGCGGCCCTGCGCAACATCGGCATCCAGCCCGACGCGATCGTGCTGCGCGCCGACCGCGAGGTGCCCACCGCCATCAAGCGCAAGATCTCGCTGATGTGCGACGTCGACGAGGCCGCGGTCATCGCCTGCCCGGACGCCCCGTCGATCTACGACATCCCCAAGGTCGTGCACGCCGAGGGCCTGGACGCCTACGTCGTCCGCAAGCTGGACCTGCCGTTCCGGGACGTGGACTGGACCCAGTGGGCGGACCTGCTCGACCGGGTCCACAACCCGTCGCACGAGGTCAAGGTCGCGCTGGTCGGCAAGTACATCGACCTGCCCGACGCCTACCTCTCGGTGACCGAGGCGCTGCGCGCCGGCGGCTTCGCCAACAAGGCCCGCGTCAAGATCAAGTGGGTCACCTCCGACGACTGCAAGACCCCGGCCGGTGCCCGTGCGCAGCTCGCCGACTGCGACGCGATCTGCGTCCCCGGCGGCTTCGGCGACCGCGGCGTGGACGGCAAGGTCGGCGCGATCACCTACGCCCGGGAGAACAAGCTCCCGCTGCTCGGCCTCTGCCTGGGCCTGCAGTGCGTGGTGATCGAGGCGGCCCGCAACCTCGCCGGCATCGAGGGCGCCAACTCCACCGAGTTCGACCCGGCCGCCACCGACCCGGTGATCTCCACCATGGCCGAGCAGATGGACATCGTCGCCGGCGAGGGCGACATGGGCGGCACCATGCGCCTGGGCATGTACCCGGCCAAGCTCGCCGAGGGCTCCATCGTCCGCGAGGTCTACGCCGGCGAGCCCTACGTCGAGGAGCGCCACCGCCACCGCTACGAGGTCAACAACGCCTACCGCGGTGAGCTGGAGAAGAAGGCGGGCCTGCTGTTCTCCGGCACCTCCCCGGACAACAAGCTGGTCGAGTACGTCGAGTACCCGCGCGAGGTCCACCCCTACCTGGTCGCCACCCAGGCGCACCCGGAGCTGCGGTCCCGCCCGACCCGCCCGCACCCGCTCTTCGCCGGTCTGGTGAAGGCCGCCGTCGAGCGCCAGGAAGCAGCGCGGGAGGCGGGCGCCAAGAAGTAGGCGCCGGCCCGCCGGTTACGGTTGCCGGGGTACGGCCTCCTCAAGCGGGAGGCGGTACCCCGGTTTCGCGTTGGCACAGCTATCCCCAGGAGGACGCGCATGGCGATCAAGGACACCGCGGTGGAGTGGACGGTCACCGGGACCACCACGCCGTTCACCGGGGCCAAGACGAGCGTGCGCACCGACCACGTCGTCATGCCGGACGGGTCCACCGTCAGCCGCGACTACCAGGTGCACCCGGGCTCGGTGGCGGTCCTCGCCCTCGACGAGGCCGACCGGGTCCTGGTGCTGCACCAGTACCGCCACCCGGTGCGGCAGAAGCTGTGGGAGATCCCCGCCGGGCTGCTCGACGTCCCCGGGGAGAACCCGCTGCACGCCGCACAGCGCGAGCTGTACGAGGAGGCGCACGTCAAGGCCGAGGACTGGCGGGTGCTCGCCGACGTCTACACCACCCCCGGCGGCAGCGACGAGGCGGTGCGGATCTTCTTCGCGCGCGGGCTGTCCGAGGTTGACGGCGAGCGTTTCGAGGTCTCCGAGGAGGAGGCCGACATGGAGCTGGCGCGGGTTCCGGTGGACGAGCTGGTCCGCGGCGCCCTCGCCGGCGAGCTGCACAACAACTGCCTGGTCGTCGGCGTGCTGGCGCTCGTCGCGGCGCGGGCCGGCGACGGCCTGGACGCCCTCCGGCCGGCCGACGCGCCCTGGCCGGCCCGCCCCTTCCGCGCCTGACGCCGGGGCGGGCGCCGCCGCCCGCCCCGTTCCGCTCCCGGTCGGATGGTCCGCCGATCCGATCGAGTGACCCAACAGTCCTGCTCCGCAGGGGACGTGACGGGTCGTGAACTACGCTCGACAGGGTTCCCGTACGCGTCCGCGACGGGAACGTGGAGCGCGGGCGGACGGGAGCGTGACCGGTGACGGACCAGGTGGTGGGCGGGGGACACCGCGCGCCGGAGGCGGCGCGTGGGTCCACTGCGGCGGACCGGCCAGGGACCCTGCCCCGCCAGGACGGCGCCACCCGTTCCGCACTCCCCGGGTTCGCCGGCCGCCGCCACGAACTCAAGGCGCTGCGCACCGACATCCGACGGGCCGGCCTGGACACCCTCACCGGCCGTCGGGGCGCCCGCAGCCGGGTGCTGCTGATCGCCGGCCGCCCCGGCTCCGGCCGCACCACCCTGGCCGAGGCGCTGCTGCGGGAGACCGCGGACGAGTACCCCGACGGGGTGCTGCGTGCCGTCCTGACCGGCCGGGACGGCGCCCCCGTCGGCCTCGACCGGACCGCCCGCGACCTGCTCGCCGCGCTGGGCACCGACGCCCCGCCGGGCGCCGACGAGGACGAGCTGGCCGAGGCGGTCCGCACGGCACTGGCCGACCGGCGGACGGTGCTCCTGCTGGACGACGCGCCGGGCGCCGAGGACGTCGAACCGCTGATCCCGGACGCCCCGGACTGCCTGGTCGTGGTGGTCTCGCAGGGCCCGCTGACCGGCATCTCGGACGTCCGCCCCTGCGTCCTGGGCGGCCTCGACACCGCGGCCGCCGTCGAGGTGCTGTGCCACTACGCGGGGCCGACCCGGGTCACCGTCGACCCGCGGACCGCGGAGGCCGTCGCGCAGGAGTCGGGCGGTCAGCCGGCGGCGCTGATACTGGCGGGTGCCTGGCTCGCCGCCCGCCCCAAGCTCTCCGTCGCCGATCTGCGCCAGGCGCTGCTCGCCGTCCCCCTGCCGCCGGACCTGCCGGCCGGCGCCCACCCCCTGCACCGCGCCTTCCGCCTCACCTACGACGCGCTGCCGCAGGCCGCCGCCCGGATACTGCGACTGGCCACCCTCGCCCCGGACGGCCTGGTGGACCCGCACACCGCTGCCGCGCTGGGCGGCTGCACGGTCCCGGCCGCCGCCACGGTCCTGCACGACTTCGTCGCCCTCGGCCTGCTGCGACCGCTGTCCGAGGACGACGGTCCGGCCGCCCCGCCCGCGGACGCGGCGATCGGCCCCCGGTACCGGCTCCCCGGCTGCCTGGTCCCGCTCTCCCGGGACCTGCTCCGGGAGCAGGAACGACCGGCCGACGTCCAACTCGCCCGCGCCCGGATGTTGGAGCGGACCGTCCGGCTGCTCCAGTCCTGCCGGGCCGCCGCGGAGCCGGAGGGCTCGCCGTCCCGGCGCAAGGCCGGCGAACTGCCCCGCTCGTTGCGCTTCGGCAGCCGGGCCGCCGCCGCGCACTGGCTGCGCACCCGCCGCGGCGCCCTGTTGGACGCCGCCCGGATGGCCGTCGAAGACGGTCAACTCGACACGCTGGACCGGCGGTTGATCTCCGCGCTGACCCGCGCGCTGCTCGCCCACCACGGCCCCGAGCGGGCCGCGCCCGACCTCTACACCCTGCACGCGCTGGTCCTCCGGGTCGCCGAGCGCCGGCCGTTGCCGCGCGAACGGGCCGCCGCCCTGCTCAACCTCGGCGACCTGGACGCCGGTGCCGACCGGAAGGAGCAGGCGCTGACCCGGTACCGGGGGGCGCTGGAGGCGGCACGTTCGGTGAAGGACCCGGTGGCCACCGGTCGGGCGCTGGAGTCGCTGGGCGACACCTACGGCGAGCTGGGCGACTGGGTCCGTGCCGCCGACTGGTACGGGCGGGCGTTGGAACTGCGGCTGGGCCGGGGCGAGCGGGCCGACGCGGCGCGGCTGCACGCCCGGATCGGTGCCGCGCACGGCGCAGCGGGCCGTTACGAGCAGGCCCTCAAGGACTGCCGGGCCGCCGCCCGGGCCTTCCGCAGGCTCGGTGATTCCGCAGGTCAGGCGCGTGCGGCGGAGGCAACGGCCGGGGTCCACGAGCACGCTGGGGAGCTGGATGCGGCGCTGCGCAGCCGCCTGGAGGCGCTCGATTTCGCCCGTGCGGCGAACGACACACTCCTGGAAGTCCGCCTCCAGCTGCGGATTGCGGAGATCCTCGACCGGCTCGGCGACCCAGCAGCGGCACGGCTCCACCGGGCGGCGGGGGAGCGGAGGCAACGGGAGGCGCTCGACTGACCTACGAAATCGGTAGTGCTCTTCCGGAAAATGGGCCCTTTGCAAGGCTAGACAACGCGAGGTCCTTCAATAGACTGGTTGGGCCGCGTACGGCGCGGTCAGTTCCGTCATGCATCGCATGAGGGATAATTCCTTCTGCAAGCTCTCATTCAAGGACCGTGATCGACGTGAAGGTCGGCATCCCCCGCGAGGTCAAGAACAACGAGTTCCGGGTGGCTATCACGCCCGCCGGAGTCCACGAGCTGGTCCGCAACGGCCACCAGGTGTTCATCGAGAAGGACGCCGGCCTCGGCTCGTCCATCCCGAACGAGGAGTACGTCTCCGCCGGTGCCGCGATCCTCGACACCGCCGACGAGGTGTGGACCACCGCCGACCTGCTGCTGAAGGTCAAGGAGCCGATCGCGGAGGAGTACCACCGCCTCCGCAAGGACCAGACCCTCTTCACCTACCTGCACCTGGCCGCTTCCAAGGAGTGCACGGACGCGCTGCTGGAGTCCGGCACCACCGCGATCGCCTACGAGACCGTCGAGACCGCCAACCGCGCGCTGCCGCTGCTGGCCCCGATGTCCGAGGTCGCGGGCCGGATCGCCCCGCAGGTCGGCGCCTACCACCTGATGCGCCAGGCCGGCGGCCGCGGCGTGCTGCCCGGTGGCGTCCCCGGTGTCCAGGCCGGCAAGGCCGTCGTCATCGGCGGTGGCGTCTCCGGTTGGAACGCGGTGCAGATCGCGGTGGGCCTCGGCTTCCACGTCACCCTGCTCGACAGGGACATCAACAAGCTCCGCGAGGCCGACAAGATCTTCGGCACCAAGGTGCAGACGATCGTCTCCAACGCCTACGAGCTGGAGAAGGCCGTCGTCGAGGCCGACCTCGTCGTCGGTGCGGTCCTGATCCCCGGCGCCAAGGCCCCCAAGCTGGTCACCAACGAGCTCGTCGCCAAGATGAAGCCGGGCAGTGTCCTTGTCGACATCGCCATCGACCAGGGCGGCTGCTTCGAGGACTCGAAGCCGACCACGCACGCCGAGCCGACCTTCCCGGTCCACAACTCGGTCTTCTACTGCGTCGCCAACATGCCCGGCGCGGTGCCGAACACCTCCACCTACGCCCTCACCAACGCCACCCTGCCCTACATCGTGGAGCTGGCGAACCGCGGCTGGGTCGAGGCGCTGCGCCGTGACCCCGCGCTGGCCAAGGGCCTGAACACCCACGACGGCAAGGTCGTCTACCCCGAGGTCGCCCAGGCCCACGGCCTGGAGTACGTGGAACTGCGCACCCTCCTCGGCTAAAGGCGTCAACCGCACGCGTCAAGCGCCGCGCAACCGGCCGGGCCTCCTCGACGGAGCCCGGCCGGTCGCATGTGCGACGCGCCCCTGAGAGGGCCTTTGGTGACCATCCCTCAACTCGCCGTGAACGTAACCGTTTAACCGATTCGCGCACCCCCGAAACATCCGTCTTGTGCGCTGTGCACTCTTGACATCGGGGGGTTCCGTTACCGACACATCGGGCCGGGTCCGGCGGATTGTGTTGCTGCGGACGCCCGACACGCCATAGAGTCGCCAACCGTCGGCATGGTGCCACGCTGACCTATCGATAAGTTTCCTGGTCACATCCAAGGAGGTAAGACGACTTGTGAATGAGTCGACATTTACTCCCGGAAGTGGTCGGCCAGGAGCGGTTGCACGGGGCCAGGGTCCCTCGGGGCGCGAGGCTGTCGGCTCCGTAGCGGTCCACACCTTCGCAGCCCATCAGAGCACTTCCACGACAGCCCACCAGAGCATGGACGGCCAACACGTGAACGCCATGGCCGGCGACCGGGGCAGTGGACAACCCGCCCGTCTCGCTGACTACGACGACCTGCCCGAAGGGCACTTCTACGACCCGGACGCCGAGTACGAGCCGGACCCGGAATACGCGGCGACGCTCGCACCGGACGCGGCGCGCCAGCGTCGTGAGCGGGTCGGCCCGACCGGACGCCCGCTTCCCTACTTCCCCATCCCGGGGCCGTTGTCGGAACACGGCCCGGCGAAGATCATCGCGATGTGCAACCAGAAGGGCGGGGTCGGCAAGACCACCTCGACCATCAACCTGGGCGCCGCACTCGCCGAATACGGCCGCCGGGTACTGCTCGTCGACTTCGACCCGCAGGGTGCCCTGTCGGTCGGACTCGGCGTCAACCCGATGGAGCTGGACCTGACGGTCTACAACCTGCTCATGGAGCGGGGCATGTCGGCCGACGAGGTCCTCCTCAAGACCGCGGTCCCCAACATGGACCTGCTGCCCAGCAATATCGACTTGTCTGCGGCAGAGGTCCAGTTGGTCAGCGAGGTCGCCCGCGAGTCGACGCTCCAGCGGGCGCTGAAGCCGCTGCTGCCCGACTACGACTACATCGTCATCGACTGCCAGCCCTCGCTCGGCCTGCTGACCGTCAACGCCCTGACGGCCGCTCACAAGGTCATCGTGCCGCTGGAGTGCGAGTTCTTCGCGCTGCGCGGTGTCGCGCTGCTCACCGAGACGATCGAGAAGGTCCAGGAGCGGCTCAACCCCGAACTGGAGCTGGACGGCATCCTCGCGACGATGTACGACTCCCGGACCGTGCACAGTCGCGAGGTCCTGGCGCGCGTCGTCGAGGCGTTCGACGATCACGTCTACCACACCGTCATCGGCCGTACGGTCCGCTTCCCGGAGACCACCGTCGCCGGTGAGCCGATCACCACCTACGCCTCCAACTCCGTGGGGGCCGCGGCCTATCGCCAGCTCGCCAGGGAGGTGCTCGCCCGGTGTCACGCCGAGTGAGTCTGCCCGGAGCCGACGAACTGTTCCGCACCACCGGGGGAGTGGGCCTGCAACCGTCCTCCCCCCGCCGTACGAACGGTGGCGCGGCCACCGGGGGCGACGACGCCCGGGTGCCCGCGCCGGCCGGCGAGCCGACGCCCGCGTCGGACGCGCCGGAGGAGGCCCCCGCGGGGCGTCGGCGGCGGGCCGGTGGTGGCCCGGACGGCGGGGCGCCGGCCGCCGGCGACGGTGCCGCCGGTGCGGCGCGCAGCGCACCCGCCGCGGAGCCGGCCGAACACGGCGGCCGTGAGTCGGCACCGGAGGCCGCCGCGGGACACCGCACGCCGGCTGATCGGGCGGCCCGCGCCGAACGCGAGGCCGCGGCCTCGTCCGGCGCGTCGGGCCGCCGTCGGGGGCGCGGCGCCAACCGCCGCCCCAGCGGCCGGGAACGACACGACGAGAAGATCACCGTCTATGTCTCCGCCGAGGAGCTCATGGACCTCGAACACGCCCGCCTGGTGCTGCGCGGCGAGCACGGCCTCGCGGTCGACCGCGGCCGGATCGTGCGCGAGGCGGTGGCCGTGGTCCTCGCCGACCTGGAATCGCGCGGGGACGCCAGCATCCTCGTGCGGCGGCTCCGCGGCCGATAGGCCCCGCCCGCGCCCGCTCGGCCCGGCTGAGGGCGCCCGGGGCCCCGTCCCGGGGTGCGTGCGACACGCCCCGCGGGACCGGTCTCCGGCGCGCGGCGGGTTAGCCTGCCAGTCCGGCGGGGTGTCCCGCCGTGACCACCCCCCGCCTTGGTGCGGGACCGCAGCACCCTGGACCGCCATGCCGACGACCGACGACGACGCCCCCGCCCCGCGCCGTACCCGCCGCACCCTCGGACGGGGGCAGGGCACCCTCCTGGACGAGGCACCCGGGACGTCCGGCCAGACGGTCGTGGCGGAGCCCGACCCCGCGGACGGCGGTCGGACCACCGTGGTGGAGGCGGGCGCCCCCGAGCCCGTGGAGGGCGCACAGACGGCGGCGCCGACGACCCGGCCGCGGGGCGCGGAGGGCGGCGACGGCCGGTTCACGCTCCGGCTGGAGAACTTCGAAGGGCCCTTCGACCTCCTGCTCCAGCTGATCTCCCGGCACAAGCTCGACGTAACCGAGGTCGCGCTGTCCCGGGTGACCGACGAGTTCATGGCCCACATCCGGGCCATGGGGCCGGACTGGGACCTCGACCAGACCACCGAGTTCCTGGTCGTCGCGGCCACCCTGCTCGACCTCAAGGCGGCCCGGCTGCTGCCCGTCGCCGAAGTGGAGGACGAGGCCGACCTCGCCCTCCTGGAGGCCCGCGACCTGCTCTTCGCCCGACTGCTCCAGTACCGCGCGTACAAGCGGATCGCGGAGATCTTCAGCGGCCGGCTGGCCGAGGAGGCCCGGTGCTTCCCCCGTACCGTCGGACTGGAGCCGCACCACGCGGAGCTGCTGCCCGAGGTCGTGCTCGGCATCGGGGCGGAGGGGTTCGCCAAGCTCGCGGTGAAGGCCATGCAGCCCCGGGCGAAACCGCAGGTCTACGTCGACCACATCCACGCCCCGCTGGTCAGCGTGCGGGAGCAGGCCGAGGTGGTGATGGCGCAGCTCCGGGCGGCCGGTGCGGCCGGCTTCCAGGAACTGGTCGCGGACGCCCCGGACACCCTGACCGTCGTGGCGCGCTTCCTGGCGCTCCTGGAGCTCTACCGGGAGCGGGCCATCGCCCTGGACCAGGAGGAGGCGCTGGGCGCGCTGACGGTCCGTTGGACGGGCGCGGAGGGGGCCGCCCCACGGGTCACCGACGAGTTCGACCGGGCGGCCGGCGCCGCGGACGGCGGGACGGCGGGGACCGCGGACCATCCCCAGACGGACGAGGAGCAGGAGGAGCCGGCGTGAGCGGTGCGGGATACGAGATCACCGAGCAGGGGCCGGGGGAGCACCGCGGGCCCGAGGAGGCGCCTACGGGTGCGCTGGGCGTGGCCGGGCTGGAGCTGAAGCCCGCGCTGGAGGCCGTCCTCATGGTCGTCGACGAGCCGGCGACCGAGGAGCACCTGGCCCGGGTGCTCCAGCGGCCCCGTCGGGCGGTGGCGCTGGCGCTGCGCGAGCTGGCGGAGGACTACACCCGCCAGGGCCGCGGCTTCGACCTGCGGCTGGTGGCCGGCGGATGGCGGTTCGCCTCGCGCGCGGCGTACGCGGACGCGGTGGAGGGCTTCGTCCTGGATGGCCAGCAGGCCCGGCTCACGCAGGCCGCATTGGAGACTCTGGCCGTGGTCGCGTACCGTCAGCCGGTCAGCCGTTCCCGCGTCTCGGCCGTCCGTGGGGTCAACTGCGACGGCGTGATGCGCACGCTTCTCCAGCGCGGCCTGGTGGAGGAGGCGGGGACGGAACCTGAAACAGGTGCGATCCTGTACAGGACGACGAATTACTTTCTGGAGCGGATGGGCCTGCGCGGCCTGGACGAGCTCCCTGAGCTGGCCCCGTTCCTCCCGGAGGCGGACGCGATCGAGGGCGACTCCCCGGAAGGTATCCCGTCGTTCGACGTAGACGACAGCGGCGACTCTCAGACGGATCATTGATGCGAAGCAGCGGCAGTAACAGCAGGGGCACCGGCGGCGGTAAGGGCAACTACCGCGGCGCGGGCAACAAGCGGGACGAGAAGCAGCAGCGCGCTGGCCGCCCCCGTCCCGAGGAGCGCCGTTACGACGTCGGCGGGTCCGCGGGCGGTGACGAGCGCCGGGACGGCGGCAAGTCCGGCGCCCGGGGCGCGGCGGCCCGCGGCGGCGCCAAGGGCGGTCCCCGCACCGGCGCGTCCCAGGGCGGCCGGCCGGCCGGCAAGGGCGGTCAGCAGCGCGGCCGCGGCCAGGCCCCCGCGCGGCCCCGCGAGTACGACGCCAAGATCGAGGAGCGCAACCGCGCCCGCTACGACAACAAGCCGCAGGTCAAGACCCCCAAGACCTTCGGCGACCAGGAGGGCGAGCGGCTGCAGAAGGTGCTGGCCAGGGCCGGCATGGGCTCCCGGCGCGCCTGCGAGGAGCTGATCGACCAGGCCCGGGTCGAGGTCAACGGCCGGATCGTCACCGAGCAGGGCCTCCGGGTCGACCCGGGGAAGGACGAGATCAAGGTCGACGGCCTGACGGTCGCCACCCAGTCGTACCTCTTCTTCGCGCTGAACAAGCCCGCCGGCGTGGTCTCCACCATGGAGGACCCCGACGGTCGGCAGTGCCTGGGCGACTACGTCACCAACCGGGAGACCCGGCTGTTCCACGTCGGACGGCTGGACACCGAGACCGAGGGCATCATCCTGCTCACCAACCACGGTGAGCTGGCCCACCGCCTCACGCACCCGCGCTACGGCGTCATCAAGACCTACCTGGCCGCCATCCAGGGCCCGCTCCCGCGCGACCTGGGCAAGCGGCTCAAGGACGGCATCGAGCTGGAGGACGGCTACGCCCGCGCCGACCACTTCCGGGTCGTGGAGAACACCGGCAAGAACTACCTCGTCGAGGTGAGCCTGCACGAGGGCCGCAAGCACATCGTGCGCCGGATGCTCGCGGAGGCCGGCTTCCCGGTGGACAAGCTGGTCCGGACGCACTTCGGCCCGATCGCGCTGGGCGACCAGAAGTCGGGCTGGCTGCGCCGGATGACCAACACCGAGGTCGGGATGCTGATGCGCGAGGTCGACCTCTAAGGAGCGGCCCGACCGGCCCGGCCGTCGCTTGCGGGGGCCGCCCGCCACCCCTTAATGTCACCATGACGATTAAGGGGTGGTTTTTTCATGGCCGAAACGACGGGGGAAGCGATGCGGGCACCGGCGGGCGCCCGGACCGCGGCGACCGGCGCGCTCGTCGGGCTGGCGCTCGGTGACGCGCTCGGCTTCCCGACGGAGTTCGACGACGTACCGGCGATCCTCGCCCGGTGCGGTCCCTGGCGGGAGCTGGCGCTGCCCGAGCCCGCGCTGGTCAGTGACGACACCCAGATGACGCTGGCGCTGGGGCGCGCCGTCGGCGCGGCCCTGGACAGCGGCGCGCTGACCGCCGCGACGCTCCTCCCGCCGGTCCGCCGGGAGTACGTGGCCTGGTGGCGCTCGCCCGACAACGACCGGGCCCCGGGCGGCACCTGCCTGCGGGCCTGCGCCCTGCTCGCCGACGCCCGCCGCAGCTGGGTCGAAGCCAGCCAGATCGGCTCGAAGGGGTGCGGCGCCAACATGCGGGTGGCGCCCCTGGGGCTGGTGCCCGGACTCACCCCCGACCAGCGCGCCGGCGCCGCCCAACTACAGTCCGCGTTGACCCACGGGCACCCCACCGGGCTCGCCGCCAGCGACCTCACGGCGCGGGCGGTGCGCGCCCTCGCCGACGGCGTCGGCCCCGCCGAGCTGCCCGGCCTGCTGCGGGCCCACGCCCACGCGCAGCGCATCCGCTACCGCGAGGACTGGCTCGGCGACCTCTGGCGGCGCTCCACCTCCCCGTCCCCGACGACGTTCATCGCCCGCGGCTGGGACGACTGCCTGCGCGTCCTGGACCGGTTGGACGCGGCGCTCGCCGCCCCCGACCGGGAGGCCGACCCGTGCCTGGCCACCGGCGCCGGCTGGATCGCCGAGGAGGCGCTGGCCACCGGCCTGCTGTGCTTCCTGCTCTTCCCGGACGAGCCGGTCACCGCCCTGCGCCGGGCCGCCTGCAGCTCCGGCGACTCGGACTCGATCGCCTGTCTCGCCGGTGCCTTCGCCGGCGCCCGGCTCGGCGCCGACGCCTGGCCCCGGGAGTGGACCACCCGCATCGAGCACCGCGACGAACTCCTGGCCCTCGGGGCGGCCTGGGACGGCTGATCCCGGCCGTGCGGCGGCCCGGGCCCGGGGTGCTCAGTCCCGCAGCGCCGACGCGCGGCGCGTGCGGTGCAGGAAGTCCGCGACCCGGGCCCGGTCCGGGGAGTCGGGCAGCGGCGAGTCGGGCAGCGCTGCTGCCGCCTGCGCGCACAGCACCGACAGCCGGTGCTCGACCTCCTCCCACGGAACGTCGCCGCGGCGCACCGCCAGCATCTCCTCGCGGGCCGCGCCGACCTCCAGCGTCAGCACGCCGGTGCGGAGCAGGTCGCGGACGCCCGCCATCGTGCGCAGCAGGTGCATCGCCTGCTTCCAGCGCGGCGCCCCGCGCCGGGCCACGTCGGCCCGCAGCTCCTTGCACCGCCCGGCGGCGTAGCGGGCGTAGGTGTCGTGGACCGCGCGGGAGAGGAAGGCGCCGCGCAGCGCGAGCAGTTCCCGGCCGGTGGCGTCGACGTGCTCCACGAGGGGGGAGTGCAGGCACTCCAGGGCGGTGGGGTTGGCCCGCAGCGCCAGCTCGCAGAAGCGTTCCAGCTCCCAGGAGAACTGCTCCGGGCGGGGCCCTTCGACATGGGTCGGCGGCTTCTCGAAGCGCCAGAAGAGCGGGGTGGGCGCGAGGAAGACCCCGCGCCGGTCGGTGTCGCTGCCCTCGGTGGCCAGCCCGAAGGCGCGCGAGCCCATCACGCACGCGTAGACGGTGTGCTCGGTGACGAGCGCGTGGTGCGACGGGGCCGGCGGGCCGGCCGGATCCGCGGAAGGGGTCGGCATGACCGGATTGTCGCCGGGCGGGGGCGCCGCCGGCCACCGGTTTCCCGGGAGCGCGGGATCCGCTTGCCGGTGGCGCTGGTTACGCTGATCAGTGCGTACGCGGTCGTGTGCGCGTACGCACGACGCAGGGGAGCAGGGACGTGGCGGTACGGGCCGTGCGCGGGGCCGTCCAGTTGGAACGGGACGACGCGGAGCACATGCGGGAGCAGGTCGGCGCACTGCTCACCGCGCTGTTGGAACGCAACGACCTGGTGCCGGACGACCTGATCAGCGTGTGGTTCACCGCCACCCCTGATCTGCACAGCGACTTCCCGGCCGCCGCCGCCCGCGCCCTGGGGATCACCGACGTCCCGCTGATCTGCGCCCAGGAGCTGGACGTGGCGGGTGCCATGCCGCGGGTGGTGCGGGTGCTCGCGCACGTCGAGACCGCGCGCTCCAAGGCCGGTGTCGCCCACGTCTACCTCGGCGCCGCCGCGGCGCTCCGGAAGGACATCGCCCAGTGAGAACCGCACTCGTCATCGGAACGGGCCTGATCGGCACCTCGGCCGCCCTCGCGCTCAGCGCCCGCGGCGTGCAGGTCTACCTGGCGGACCACGACCACGCCCAGGCCCTGACGGCCGCCGCGCTCGGCGCCGGCACCGCCGAGCCGCCCCCGGGGACGGTCGATCTGGCCGTCGTCGCGGTGCCCCCGGCGCACGTCGCCGCGACGCTGGCCGACGTGATCCGGCGCGGCGCGGCGCGCGCGTACATCGACGTCGCCAGCGTCAAGGGCGGCCCGCGCCGCGAGCTGGAGGCGCTCGGCTGCGACCTGTCCGGCTACCTCGGCACGCACCCGATGGCCGGCAAGGAGCGCTCCGGGCCGCTGGCCGCCACGGCCGACCTCTTCGAGGGCCGCCCCTGGGTGCTCACCCCGTCCCCCGGCGGCGACACCGAGGTGCTCAACCTCGCCCTGGAGCTGGTGGCGCTCTGCCGGGCCGTCCCGGTGGTGATGGACGCGGACGCCCACGACCGCGCCGTCGCCCTGGTCTCGCACACCCCGCAGCTGGTCTCCAGCCTGGTCGCGGCCCGCCTCAAGGGCGCCGACGAGACCGCCGTCCGCCTGTGCGGCCAGGGCATCCGCGACGTGACCCGGATCGCCGCCTCCGACCCCGGGATGTGGATCGACATCCTCTCCGCCAACCCCGGCCCGGTCGCCGACGTCCTGGCCGAGGTCTCCGCCGACCTGGACGCCACGGTCCGCTCGCTGCGCTTCCTGGAGTCCACCGACGAGGACCGGCGCGGCACCGGCGCCGACGGCATCGCCGACGTCCTCCGCCGGGGCAACGCCGGCCGCGAGCGGGTCCCCGGCAAGCACGGCGCCGCCCCGTCCGTCTACGAGGTCGTCGCGGTCTACATCGGCGACCAGCCCGGTGAGCTGGCCCGGATCTTCGCCGACGCCGGCCGCGCCGGGGTCAACATCGAGGACGTCCGCATCGAGCACGCCACCGGCCAGCAGGCCGGCTTCATCCAGCTCATGGTGGAGCCGCAGGCGGTGCCGGGGTTGACCGCGGAGCTGCGGGAGCGGGGGTGGTCGATCCGGCAGTGACACCGTGGACGGCGCGCTCCGGGTGAGCCAGTAACCTTGTCCGAGGCCCCGGGCCCCTTCGTCGAACGCCCGACCGCCGGTCGACGACCGGATCCAGCGTCCTGGACCGCGCCCCGTGTGTATCAAGAAAGGTGTTCGTCACCGTGGAAACCGCCGACCGGACCGCCCCGGCTGCAGTGATTGTCGCCATCGACGGCCCCGCAGGCACGGGCAAGTCCAGCACGTCCAAGGCCGTCGCCGGCAAGCTGGGCCTGGGCTACCTCGACACCGGTGCGCAGTACCGCGCGATCACCTGGTGGATGCTGAGCAACGGCATCGACGTCAACGACCCGGTCGCGGTGGCCGACGCCTGCGTCAAGCCCGTGATCGTCTCCGGCACCGACCCGGCCGCGCCCACCATCACCGTCGACGGGATGGACGCCGCCGGGCCGATCCGCAGCGCGGAGGTCACCGCCGCGGTCAGTGCGGTCAGCGCCGTCCCCGAGCTGCGCGCCGTCATCACCGACCTGCAGCGCACCATCGCCGCCGAGGCGCCGCACGGCATCGTGGTCGAGGGCCGGGACATCGGCATAACCGTCCTGCCGGACGCCGACCTCAAGATCTTCCTCACCGCCTCCCCCGAGGCGCGGGCCGCCCGGCGCAACGGCGAGCTCAAGGGCACCAACGCCCAGCAGGCGACGGACCTGGCCGCCACCCGCGAGGCGCTGATCAAGCGGGACGCTGCCGACTCCTCCCGCAAGACCTCGCCGCTGGCCAAGGCGGACGACGCCGTCGAGGTCGACACCACCGACCTGACGCTGGATCAGGTCATCGAGTGCGTGGTCACCCTCATCGAGGGTGTCAGCGCCGAGAAGGCGGGGCGGGACATCCGGTGACCGACGGCGGCAAGACGCCGAGCCCCCGCGGGGCCGCGGTCGGCCGGCGGATCGGCATCGGACTGATGTACGGCCTGTGGAAGCCGCGGGTGCTGGGTGCCTGGCGGGTGCCGGCCTCCGGGCCGGTGATCCTCGCCGTCAACCACTCGCACGGCATCGACGGCCCGATGCTGATGGGCACCGCACCCCGACCGGTGCACTTCCTGATCAAGAAGGAAGCCTTCGTCGGTCCGCTGGACCCGTTCCTGCGGGGCATCGGACAGCTGAAGGTGGACCGCCAGGGCACCGACCGCAAGGCGATCACCGACGCGCTCGACGTGCTGACGTCCGGCGGAGTGCTGGGCATCTTCCCGGAGGGCACCCGCGGCGAGGGCGACTTCGCCTCCCTGCGGGCCGGCCTCGCCTACTTCGCGGTGCGCTCCGGCGCCCCGGTCGTCCCGGTGGCGGTGCTCGGCAGCACCGACCGCCTCAGCCGGCTTACCCCGGCCCTGCCGCGGCTGCGCGGCCGCGTCGACGTCGTCTTCGGCGACGCCTTCGACGCGGGCGACGGCAGCGGGCGGCGCACCCGTAAGGCGCTCGACGAGGCGACCGTACGGATCCAGGAGCGGCTGACCGCCCACCTGGCACAGGCCCGGCGCCTTACCGGGCGCTGACCGACACTTGAGCAGTGGGCCCGCCCTGGAGCGGCCCACCGACCACATGGATGAACGAGGAACGGACTTCATGAACGACCAGATCCCCACCGGCGACGAGCACGGGGCGCTTGGCGACGCCGAGTACGCGGAGTTCATGGAGCTCGCCGCGGAAGAGGGCTTCGACCTGGAGGAGGTCGAGGGCGACATCGCCGCGGCCGGCCACGGCCCGCTCCCGGTGCTCGCCGTCATCGGCCGTCCCAACGTCGGCAAGTCGACCCTGGTGAACCGCATCATCGGCCGCCGCGAGGCGGTCGTCGAGGACCGGCCGGGCGTCACCCGCGACCGCGTCACCTACGAGGCCGACTGGAACGGCCGTCGCTTCAAGGTCGTCGACACCGGCGGCTGGGAGCAGGACGTCCTCGGCATCGACGCGTCCGTGGCGATGCAGGCCGAGTTCGCCATCGAGGCCGCCGACGCGGTGGTCTTCGTCGTCGACGCCAAGGTCGGCGCCACCGACACCGACGAGGCCGTGGTCAAGCTGCTGCGCCGCGCCGGCAAGCCCGTCGTCCTGGTCGCCAACAAGGTCGACGGCGCGTCCGGCGAGGCCGACGCCGCGATGCTGTGGTCCCTGGGCCTGGGCGAGCCGCACCCGATCTCCGCGCTGCACGGCCGGGGCACCGGCGACATGCTCGACGCGGCGCTGGATGCCCTCCCCGAGGCGCCCGCGCAGACCTTCGGCACGGCCCTCGGCGGCCCCCGCCGGATCGCCCTGATCGGCCGGCCGAACGTCGGCAAGTCGTCGCTGCTGAACAAGCTCGCCCGCGAGGAGCGGGTGGTCGTCAACGAACTCGCCGGCACCACCCGCGACCCGGTCGACGAGCTGATCGAACTGGGCGGCAAGACCTGGAAGTTCGTGGACACCGCCGGCATCCGCCGCCGGGTGCACCTCCAGGAGGGCGCCGACTACTACGCCTCGCTGCGCACCGCGGCAGCCGTGGAGAAGGCCGAGGTCGCGGTCGTCCTGATCGACGCGGGCGAGTCCATCAGCGTCCAGGACCAGCGGATCATCACGATGGCCGTGGAGGCCGGTCGGGCCCTGGTCATCGCCTACAACAAGTGGGACAACCTCGACGAGGAGCGCCGCTTCTACCTGGAGCGCGAGATCGAGCGGGACCTGGTCCAGATCCCGTGGGCGATGCGGGTCAACGTCTCCGCGCGCACCGGCCGCCACATGGACAAGCTGGTGCCGGCGATCGAGACCGCGCTGGCCGGCTGGGAGACCCGGATCCCCACCGGGCGGCTGAACGCCTTCCTCGGCGAGATCGTGTCCTCCCACCCGCACCCCATCCGCGGCGGCAAGCAGCCCCGGATCCTCTTCGGCACCCAGGCCGGCACCAAGCCGCCGCGCTTCGTGCTCTTCGCGTCCGGCTTCCTGGAGGCGGGCTACCGCCGCTTCGTCGAGCGCCGGCTGCGCGAGGAGTTCGGCTTCGAGGGGACGCCGATCCACATCTCGGTGCGGGTGCGCGAGAAGCGCGGCACCAAGAACAAGAAGAAGTAACCGCGGTCCGGTCCGCGGGCGGCTCCCCGCTCCGCCCGCGGCGGGCCCGGCACGGGTCAGCGACCGCCGTGGGGCCGGGAGCCGTCCCGCGGCCCCGGCGGCAGCGCCGCCGGGAGCTGCCCCCGCGGCCGGAACGGCTGCCGGCCCACCACTTCCCACTGCCCCGGCGCCGCCGCGCCGTGGCTCCAGTTGCCGCCGCGCAGCGCCTCCGGCACCTCCGGCTCGTCCGTACGGTCCCCGGGCAGCGCCCGGAAGGTGCGGCGGTACTCGGCGTAGAGCGCGTCGTAGATCGGCGTGGCCGAACCGCGGTCGGCGAGGCGCGGCGCCCCGTGGTCACGGGCCGGGCGCATGCCGGGGATGGGATGGGGGAACTGGGCGCGGGGGGAGGGGTCGTATGCGTGCACGTAGGTGCAACGACCCCGATGCTCACGGGATGCGGCTTTCGGGGTGAAATGGCTGATCGCGGGTGCAATCGTGCCCCGTTGGGCGGTCATGCTCCCGCGATCGGACGACCGGATGCTCAGGTTCCGGCCAGCGGCATCGCCGCGGCGACCAACAGGCCCTTGGCGGCGGCCTGCTCCAGCGCCTGGCGCATCAGGTCCTCCCGCGGCTGATGGCCGATGGTGCCGGACGGCGCGGCGTACATCAGCACGGTCTTCTCCTTGTTGGCCGCGGTGCGCCAGCCGTCCGAGACGGCCAGCGGCTGGTGGGCCTGCCACCAGGCGGACTGGGCGCCGGTGGTGCCCGGCTGGAGCACGGCGTGCAGCTTGCCCATGGCCAGCAGCGCCGACCAGCCGGCGATCGGGGCGGGCCGCTGGTTCATGTCCGACACCGGGGTGAAGCCGTGCTCCAGGAGCAGCGGGAGGAAGTCGTCGTCCAGGCTGGTGGAGCCGGGGCGGGCGATCGGACCGTTGGGCTCGACCACGAGGGCCGGGTGCAGCTCCTCGTTGATCAGCACCAGCCCGCAGGTGATGCCGAGGGTGGCCTGGCGGTCGGTGGTGGGGAGCGGGGCGGCCGGTGTGCCCGGGGCGGGGGCGGCGTCCTCGCCGGTGATGGAGCGCACGGCCCCGCGGAGTTGCTCCTCGGAGACCGGCACGACCTGCGAGGGGATGCACGTGGCGTGGGCGAACGCGAGCACCGCGGTCTCCTCGCCGACGAACAGGACGGTGCTGGTGCGCTCCTGCTCGCTGTTGCCGGGCGTCCGGCAGGACGTGCAGTCGTAGCTGCCGGGGGCGTCCTCTCCGGCCAGCAGCCGGTCGGCTTCTTCGTCGCCGATCTCGGCGCGAACGTCGTCGCTGACGTCGAGCATGCGCGGCACGGGTGGCTCCTCGCTCTTCATGAACGGCTGCCGGGCGGTCTCCCGGCTCGTACAAAAACAACGGGCGACCCCCGGCAGAGTCACGCGCGGACGCGAACAGAATCGAACCACGCGGCGCATGGCGGGGAAGCGGTGCAAATCCGTCGTCCCAGTGGTCACGCACCGCCAATTCCTGCGCAGAACCTGGCGCAGGTGGCCGTGTTTTGTACACCGGACGGGGTGGGGTCGTCCCCTGGAAGGGCGCGGCGTGCAGGCGCCCGCCGACCCGCTGCCTACCGTCACCGGCTATGTCGGACAACTCTTCGGCGCCGCGGCGCCGCGTGGAATCCGTCGGGCTGCTGATCGCGGCGGCCGCCGCCCTCGTCCTGTGCCTGCCCGGCGGTGCCGCCGCCGACGGGGCGCCGGGCGGGGACGGCGGCGGAGAGGACGGCGGTCGACCGGCGTACGCCTGTGCCGACGACCAGTGGCCCTGGGGCTGCCTGGCCGAGTGCGAGAGCAGCGGCGACTGGCACATCAACACTGGCAACAGCTACTACGGCGGGCTGCAGTTCTGGCAGCCCACCTGGGAGGCGTTCGGCGGACTCAAGTACGCCAGGCGGGCCGACCTGGCCACCCGCGACGAGCAGATCGAAGTGGCCAAGCGGGTGCAGGCCGTCCAGGGCTGGGGCGCCTGGCCGGTGTGCGCCCGGCGCTACGGGCTGCTGGAGAGCAGCCGCACCCACGTCGTCCAGCGCGGTGACACCCTCGTCGGGATCGCCCGCCGACACCGGGTGGAGGGCGGCTGGCAGGCCCTGTACGACGCGAACCAGGACGCCGTCGGGGAGCACCCGAACCGCTTGCAGGTCGGCATCCGCCTCACGCTGAACTGAGCACGGGCCCGTGACCGGGGGCGGTGCGCCGCCCCCGGAAGAGTTCCCGCCGGGCCATACCGATGCCCTAACTTTTTCGGCACGACTTGGCCAATACCCCCAACCCTGAAGGCCGTTTCGCGGTCTTACCTTTCAACAGCCGGACACCGGGCGTCCGGACCACGGGGGGACCAGGACCAGTGCGAGGGACCAGGGGACGCGGGGACGGATGCACATCTCATTCCTGATGCACCACGCCTACGGTGTCGGCGAGACCGTCCGGGCCACCTTCGGCCTCGCGGACGCGCTCGCCGAACGGCACGACGTCGAGATCGTCTCCGTCCTGCGGCACCGCGACGCCCCGGCGCTCGACCTCGGCCCCCGGGTGGCGCTGCGGCACCTGGTGGACCTCCGGGAGCACGCCCCGGCCGGCGACCGCACGGACCCGGCGCACACCCGTCCCGCCAAGGTCTTCCCGGCCGCCGAACCGCGCTTCGGCCAGTACAGCGAGCTCACCGACCGTCGGATCGCCGACCACCTGCGCCGCACCGAGGCCGACGTGGTGGTCGGCACCCGGCCGGGCCTGACCGTGCACGTCGCCCGGCAGACCCGCCGCGGGCCGCTCCGGGTCGGCCAGGAGTCGCACTGCCTGGCCGTGCGCGGCCGGGAGCTGCGGCTGGCGCTGCGCGGCGCCTACCCGCGGCTGGACGCGCTGGTCACCGCCACCGAGGCGGACGCCCGCGCCCACCTGCGCCGGCTGCGGCTGCCCGGCGTCCGGGTCGCGGCGGTGCCGCGCGCGGTGCCGGCACCGCGGCTCGCGCCCGCCGACGGCACCGGCCGGTGGGTGGTGGCCGCCGGCCGGCTGACCCGGGCCAAGCGCTACGACGTGCTGGTCCGGGCCTTCGCGGCGGTGGTCGCGGCGCGTCCCGACTGGCGGCTGCGGATCTACGGCGGTGGGCCCGAGAAGCCCGCACTGCGCGCCCTGATCGACGAACTCGGCCTGTACAACCACGTCTTCCTGATGGGCCCGGCCGGCCCGCTGGAGTCCGAGTGGGCCAAGGGCTCCCTCGCCGTCGACCCGGCCGGTCGGGAGCCCGCCGGCGCGGCCCTCGCCGAGGCGATGCGCTGCGGTCTGCCCGTCGTCGCCACCGACTGCCCCTACGGGCCGGGCGAACTCGTCGAGGAGGGCGTCACCGGCCGGCTGGTCCCCGCCGGGCAGCCCGTGGCGCTGGCCACCGCCCTGCTGGAGCTGATCGACGACGACGCCGCCCGGGCCCGGCTGGGCGCCGCCGCGCTCGCCGCCTCCGCCCGCTTCGACCCGGTGGCGGTGGCCGGGCGGCACGCCGCGCTCTTCGAGGAGCTGGCCGCCCGGCGGCGCGGCAACGGACTGCGTGGTTCCCTGCACCATGCGCGGGGAGCCCTGATCGGCGGTGCGTACGCCGCCAAGTACGCCACGGGGCACACCGCCCGTGCCGCGATGAGAGGGGTGCGGACGGTATGAACGCATCGACGCAGTCGCCCGTGACCGGGCCCGGAGCGGCCGAGCGCCCGCGGCGGACCGCCGCGGCGGGAGGAGGGGCGCCGGTGCCCGTGGACCTGAAGGCCGACTGCATCGCGGACTCCGCGGGCGGCCTCACCTTCGACCTGAACGTCCCGCAGGGCACCGGCACCACCTGGAGCGCGGCCCTGGTGCTGCGGCTGCGGGCCGGCGCCGACGACACCGGTGCCGTCGAGGGCACCGACGCCGACGAGGTGCGGCTGCCGCTCGGGCCCAACGGTCCCGACCGGCTGCGCGCGGTCCTGCCCAGCACCGTCGCGCTGGCCGAGGGCCGTTGGCACGCCTACGCCGACTTCGGTGACGGGGTGGACCCGCGCCGGTTGCTGCCCGGCGTGAACGACCTGCGGTCGCTGGTGGACCGCAGGCCGCTGGCGGGCATCGGCCGGCTCGGGGTGCGCATCCCCTACGCCACCAAACTGGGCAACCTCGCGCTGCGCAGCTGGTTGCGCGGACCGCACGCCGAGGCCGGCGACATCCACGTCGCCCCCGAGGGCCTCACCGTCACCGGGCGCCTGTACGGGGCGAGCCCGACCGCGGGCGCGCACGCGCAGGCGCGCGCCCGCCGGGCCGGTCCGGACCCGGTCGCCGTCCCGTTGACGGTGGACGGTCCGGACTTCCGCTTCACCCTGCCCTTCGAGGAGTTGGCCGCCCGGTGGCGGCAGGGCAGCGAGCCATGGGACCTGTGGTTGTGCCCCGCCGCCGAGGTGCCGCCCGTCCGGATCGCCCGGCTGCTGGACGACGTCCCGGAGAAGAAGCAGGTGTTCAGCTATCCGGCGCTGTCGGTGCCGGCGGCCGACCGCGAGCTGCGGATCGGCCCGTACTACACGCTCGACAACGACCTGGCCGTACGGGTCAGCGGCCCGGCCGGCGAGGAATAGACCGGCGCGAGGTCCGGCGGTGGCCGGTTCAGGCCCGGGGCTTCCCGGCCTGGGGGAGGGCGGCGGGCCAGTCGGTCAGCTCCGGGTGGTGCAGGTCGAAGGCCGGGGATTCCGAGCGGATCCGGGGCAGCGTGGCGAAGTTGTGGCGCGGCGGCGGGCAGGCGGTGGCCCATTCCAGGGACCGGCCGAAGCCCCAGGGGTCGTCCACGGTGACGCGGGTGCCGTACTGCCGGGTGTGCCAGACGTTGTAGAGGAACGGCAGGGTGGAGGCGCCGAGGAGGAAGGCGCCGATGCTGGAGAGGGTGTTCAGGCCGGTGAAGCCGTCGGCGGCCAGGTAGTCCGCGTAACGGCGCGGCATGCCGGCCACGCCCAGCCAGTGCTGGACGAGGAAGGTGGTGTGGAAGCCCACGAAGAGCAGCCAGAAGTGGAGCTTCCCCAGCCGCTCGTCGAGCATCTTGCCGGTGAACTTCGGCCACCAGAAGTAGAAGCCCGCGAACGTCGCGAAGGTGACCGTCCCGAAGACCACGTAGTGGAAGTGGCCGACGACGAAGTAGCTGTCGGTGACGTGGAAGTCCAGGGGCGGGGAGGCCAGGATGACGCCGGTGAGCCCGCCGAACAGGAAGCTCACCAAGAAGCCCACCGACCACAGCATCGGGGTCTCGAACGACACCGAGCCGTGCCACATCGTGCCGATCCAGTTGAAGAACTTCACCCCCGTCGGCACCGCGATCATGAACGACAGCAGGGAGAAGAACGGCAGCAGCACCGCTCCGGTCGCGAACATGTGGTGGGCCCAGACCATCGCCGACAGCGCGGTGATGGCCATCGTCGCGCCGATCAGGGTCACGTAACCGAAGATCGGCTTGCGGGAGAAGACCGGGATGATCTCGGTGATGATCCCGAAGAACGGCAGCGCGATGATGTAGACCTCGGGATGGCCGAAGAACCAGAACAGGTGCTGCCACAGCAGCGCCCCGCCGAAGCGGGCGTCGAAGACCACCGCGCCGAACTTCCGGTCCGCCTCCAGCACCAGGAGGGCGGCGGCCAGCACCGGGAACGCCATCAGCACCAGGACCGAGGTGAACAGGACGTTCCAGGTGAACACCGACATCCGGAACATCGTCATGCCCGGTGCCCGCATGGTGATGATGGTGGCGATGAAGTTGACCGCGCCGAGGATGGTGCCGAAGCCGGAGAACGCCAGCCCCATGATCCACAGGTCGGCGCCGATGCCGGGCATCCGGACGATCGAGTTGAGCGGGGCGTACGCGGTCCACCCGTAGGAGGGGGCGCCCTCAGGGGTGAGGAGGCTGGACAGCACCATCAGGCCGCCGAAGAGGTAGAACCAGTAGGCGAGCATGTTCAGGCGCGGGAAGGCGACGTCGGGGGCGCCGATCTGGAGCGGCATGATCTCGTTGGCGAAGCCGGCGAAGGCCGGGGTGGCGAAGAGCAGCAGCATGATCGTGCCGTGCAGCGTCACGGCCTGGTTGAACTGTTCGGCGCTGATCAGTTGGAGTCCGGGGCGGGCCAGCTCGGCGCGCATCAGCAGCGCCATCAATCCGGCCACGAGGAAGAAGCCGAACGACGTGATCAGGTAGAGGTGCCCGATCTTCTTGTGGTCGGTGGTCGAGAGCCAGTCGGCCAGGACCGCCCCGCGACGTCGCGCCCGGTGCGGCCCGGCGCCCTCCCGAGAGACCTGACTGACCATCGGTTCCACCTCGCTGGCGGGGGCGTATCGGTGCCCGGTCATGATGCGCGGGGGCCGGTCGCCAAGCGAGGGGGCGCTCCGGTCCGTTCCGGTGGGATCCGCGCCGCTGCCCGGCCGTCCCGGGGCGATGTGCGGGAAATGTGTGTGGAATGTGTCTCGTTGGGCAATTCCAGGACGGCCGGAAAAGGGCGTTAGATATGAGGAATCCGGGACGGTCGGGCGATTAATCCCGGCGGACTGTCCGGCCTTGCCCGAAGTGGCGGCACACGCTTCCGCTTCTGATCAAGGGGGAATTCCGGACGCTTTGTATTCCCCTCGGATGCGGGGTGTGCGGCGCGTATGGGGGAGGTACGGGCGGCAATCGCAGGGGCGTTCGCCGTGACAGAAGTGTGACCAATGGGGGACCCGTGGGTCACCGCGGTGTGCGAGGGGCGGGCCTTCCGTGGGCCGCCGCGGGCGCCTACGGTGGCTGCCATGGCACCGAACCTTCCTGGCGACACACCGGAAACCCGAGACGACCCCGAGGTCTACGTGGGCCTCACCCAGGAGGCCGCACAGGAGCGGGCCCGCCAGCAGGGCTGGAGCACCGTCCGGGCGGTCCCGCCGGGCGCGATGCTCACCATGGAGTACCTCGTCGGCCGGATCAACTTCGAGGTCGAGGACGGCGCGGTGGTGCGCAGCTGGCGCGGCTGACGCCGGCCCGGCGGCCCGCCGGCCGGCCCGCCCGGGCCGCCGACGACGAAGGCCCCGACCGCTCCTGCCGGGAGCGGTCGGGGCCTTCGTGGTGCCGGGCGGGGTGCGTACCGGGCCCGGCGGGGTCGTCAGCCGGTGCCGTTGCGGGGGCGGCCGCCGGTCGGGCCGAACGGTGCGCTGCCGCGCGGGACCCGGTCCGCGTGCGGCGGCCGGCGGCTGCCCGTCGGGGTGATCGGGGTGCGCTCGGCGCGCGAGGTGTGCGGGCGCGGCGGGTGGTGCGGCCAGCCCTCCGGTGCGTGGGTGGTGCGACCGGTGGTGGCGCCGACCGCCTCGCGCACCAGGACCTCCCCGTCCGGGGAAGTCCGCTGGCGGGACATCTCGGAGGCCAGTGCGCCGGCCGGCAGCGGGCCGCGCAGCGAATTGGGCCGCAGGCGCAGCCACAGCCGCAGCAGGATGCCCATGAGTCGGTCCTCGACCCAGGTGATGCCGGGCTCCAGCCACGGCATCGCGAGCAGCACCAGCAGCCCGGCGGCCCAGCCCAGCAGGACGTCGCTGACCCAGTGGGTGCCGAGGTAGACGGTGGTCATCCCGACGCCCAGCGCGCCCAGCGCGGCGATCACCGACAGGGTGCGGCGGCGCAGCGGGGTGGTCGCGATGTAGGCCAGCACGCCCCAGGTGACGACCGCGTTGGCGGTGTGACCGGAGGGGAATATGTCGCCGCCGAGCCACATCTCGTTGGAGCCGACCACCGTCGCGTAGTGCGGGCCGAGGCGGCCCATCCCGAGCTTGGCGGCGCCGACCGTGATGTTCAGCAGCAGCAGCGAGGCGCCGAGCACCAGCAGCGGGTGGAGGTTGCGCTGCCGCCAGCAGCGCCAGCCCAGCCAGGCGGCCACCGCCAACGCGGTCGGCCCGCGCTGGCCCAGGACGACGAAGTAGTCGAGGAAGGCGTGGACCTCCGGCCACTGCTTGTACGGCCGGAAGAGCATGAGCTGCCAGTCGATGGCGACCAGGGGGGTGTTGGCGAGCACCCCCGCGACGATCGCCGCGTACACCGCCAGCGTGCCCCAGAACAGCCACAGGCGGGTCCGGGTCATGCGCGGCGGTCTGACGCGATCGGTCGGGAGGCGCTCCTCCATCTGGTCGAGCTTGTCATCGGTACGCACTCAAACGACGTTACCGCGTGTGATGTATGCACTTGGTCAAACCGTGCGCTTTGTAATGACGATGTGATGTGGAATGGGTCTCAATCCGGGCCGGGCCGCCGGGATTTCGAAGAGAATTTCCGGGGTACTGGATTCTGTTCCAGCCGTCCGCGTGTCGCCGGCATAGGTGTTTATCTGTTTTTCGACGGCGGAGTTTATCCGCCATTCGCGCGGGCGTCGCGGCGTGTTTTCCTCGGACCGGTGATTACGGAACGAGATCTTCCGGTCACGGCGGACCCGAGCCGTTGAGCCAGAACGCCCCGTAGACCGCCGAGCCGACCGCCACCGCGCCGATGACCAGCCACGCCCGCATCGGGCGCCATCGGGCCAGCCCCGCCGCGAGCGGCAGCAGCAACGGGAAGGCCGGCATCATCAGGCGCGGCTTCGACCCGAAGTAGCCCTTGGCGGTGAGCGCGATCAGCAGCACGGTGCCGCCGTAGACCGCCAGCGGCAGCGGCTGGCCCTTGCGCACCCCGTGCACGTACAGCCAGATCACCAGCGCGACGCCGACCAGCAGGCCGAGGCCGGCGGCGAACGCGGGCCCGGACAGTTGGTGACCGATGAAGGTGGCGAACGCGATGCCGCCGTCGAAGCCGTTGTGCCAACCGGCCTGGATGTCCAGGTAGCCGGTGAGTGACCCCTGGCGGGCGCTGACCCACACCACGTATGCGCACCAGCCGAGCGGGGCCAGCAGGACGCCGAGCAGCATCCGCCGGTGCCGGCCGTGGAGGAAGGCGCGGAGTCGGACCCCGCCGGCCCGCTCGTTCGCCACCGTCACCGCCGCGGTGATCCACACCGCCGCGACCACCGCGGCGCCCACCGGGCGGGTCAGCCCGGCCAGCGACGCCAGGACACCGGCCCAGACCCAGCGTCCGGTGAGCACGCAGTAGACGCCCCAGGCCGCGAGGGCGGTGAACAGCGACTCCGAGTAGGCCATCGACTGGACGATCCCGACCGGCAGTGCGGCCCACAGGGCGGCGAGCGCCACCCCGGCCCGCGGCCCGTGCAGGCGCTCGCCGGTGGCGTACAGCGCCACCGCCGCGGCCAGCGACGCCAGCCAGGCCACCGCCATGCCGGCGTCCGCGGCGGAGAGCGGGGTGAGGGCGGACAGGCCGCGCTCCAGCCAGGGCAGCAGCGGGAAGAACGCCAGGTTGGAGTGGACGTCGCCGTTGGCCAGGTGGACGGTGTAGCCGTAGCCCTGCTCGGCGACCCGGGTGTACCAGAGGGAGTCCCAGCGGGCGGTGAGCAGCGTGTGCCAGTTCTTGCCGTTGGCGGCTGACCAGACCATGAGGACGACCAGCCCCAACGACCGGATCGCCGCGTACGCGGCCAGGCCGGGGACGGCACGGCGCAGCGCGGCGCGGACGGCGGGCGGACACAGGGCCCGGCCGGGTGCGGCGGTGGAGGCAAGATCGTTCACCCAGTCGATTATCCAGGTGGCCGGGGCCGGCCCGTCCGTGCCCGCCGGGGGAACGCCCGGGCTGCGACGAGCGTCTCACCGTGAGGTGGACCACGCGGGCCTCGGTGGGACTCGCGTAGTCTGACGTCTCCACTCGCCCGTGCCGCCGGTTCCGCCGGCGCGTCGTCGCGTCCTTGACCGCGCGGTCCGAGCGCAGCACGGCGAGCGCATGACAGGAGGTTCTGTATGTCAGGGACGAGCGCGTCCGGCAGGGGGCGGACGGCTGGTGTTCCCGGGCACACAGGCGGCGGCGTGAACCGCTGGACGGTGCTGATCGTGCTCTGCGTCAGCCTGCTCTTCGTCGCGCTGGACACCACCATCCTCTACGTGGCGGTGCCCTCCATCACCGAGGACCTGCGGCCCGGGCCGGTCGAGCTGCTGTGGATCGTCGACATCTACCCGCTGATCGCGGCCTCGCTGCTGATCCTCTTCGGCACGCTCGGCGACCGCGTCGGCCGTCGCCGCGTCCTGTTGCTCGGGTACGGGCTCTTCGCGCTGGCCTCGGCCGCCGCCGCGCTCGCGCCCAACCCGCAGATCCTGATGGCGGCCCGGGCCCTGCTCGGCATCGGCGGCGCCATGATCATGCCGGCCACGCTGTCCATCCTGCGCCAGGTCTTCCCCGACCGGCGGGAGCGGGCGGTCGCCATCGGGGTGTGGAGCGCGGTGGCCGCGGTCGGTGCCGCGGTCGGCCCGGTGCTCGGCGGCTTCCTGGTCGAGAACTTCTGGTGGGGTTCGGTCTTCCTCATCAACATCCCGATGATGGCGGCGATGTTCCTGATAGGGCGTTGGCTGCTGCCCGAGTCGCGGGGCGAGCGCAACGGCCCCTGGGACCTGCTGGGCGCGGTGATCGCGGCGCTGGGCGTGCTGGGCATCGTCTTCGGCGTCAAGCGGCTGGGCAGCGGCGCCCCGGTGCTCGGGGTGACCACGCTGGTGCCGATCGTCGTCGGCGTGGTGCTGCTGATCGTCTTCGTCCGTCGGCAGGGCGGCCGCACCCAACCGCTGATCGACATGCGGCTGTTCGCCCGGCCGGCGTTCGGCACCTCCATCGGCTGCATCGTGCTCGCCATGCTCGCCCTCGTCGGGCTCCAGCTGATCGCCGTCCAGTACCTCCAGTTGGTGCTGCACCTGAGTCCGCTGGAGACCGGGCTGCGGATGCTGCCGCTGGTGTTCTCCGCGATGGCCGCCGGGCTCACCGGCTCCAAGCTGTTGCAGGCCTTCGGCCCGCGGGTGATGGTCTCCGGCGGTTTCGCCCTCACCGCGCTCGCGGTCGTCTCGCTGACCGCGCTGGGCAGCCAGGACCACTTCTGGCAGCTGTCCCTGGGCTTCGTGCTGCTCGGCTACGGCTTCCAGTCGACGCTGTTCGGGGCGTACGAGTCGATGCTCAGTGAGGCTCCGGCCGCGCAGTCCGGCGGTGCGGCGGCGCTCGGCGAGACCGCCTACCAACTGGGCGCCGGGATCGGGGTGGCGCTGCTCGGCAGCGTGATGAACGCCGCCTACGCGCCCGGCCTGAACCACGTCGAGGGGGTCTCGGACCGGGCCTCCCGCTCGGCCTCGCACTCGCTGGGCGAGGCGTACAAGGTCGCCGCCGGCCTCGGGGACCACGCCCGGGAGGCGCTGCGGGTGACCGCCCGGGACTCCTTCATCCACGGGCTGCGGGTCACCCTCGTCGCCAGCGCGGTGCTGCTGCTGGTCGGCGCCGGGATCGCACTGCGACTGCCGCGCCGGGCCGCGGAGTCCACGGAGCGCGCGGACGCGGACGCCGCGGCAGAGGAGGGCGCCGGGTGCGAGGGCACGCCGGCCCCGGCGAGTTCCGGCCGCTGACCCGGAGGTGGGACGGCGGTCGTCGTCCGGCGGGTGACCCTTGCCGGCGCGCCGCCGGGGACCGTACCGTCGGACGCGCGTAACTACCACTGCTAGTTTTTCGCGCGAGAAGCCGCCGGAGGACCCGCCATGCCCGCAACGCCGTCCCCGCTCCCGCCCTTCGACCCCAGCGATCCGCTGGGCCTGGACGACCTGCTCACCGACGAGGACCGGGCGGTCCGCGCCACGGTCCGCCAGTGGGCCGCCGACCGGGTCCTGCCGGACGTCGCCGACTGGTACGAGCGCGGCGAACTCCCCGACATCCGCGAACTCGCCCGCGAACTCGGCGCGATCGGCGCCCTGGGCATGTCCCTGACCGGCTACGGCTGCGCCGGCGCCTCGCACGTCCAGTACGGACTCGCCTGCCTGGAGCTGGAGGCCGCCGACTCCGGCATCCGCTCGTTGGTCTCCGTGCAGGGCTCGCTCGCCATGTACGCGATCTGGCGGTTCGGCTCCGAGGAGCAGAAGCAGCAGTGGCTGCCGCGGATGGCCGCCGGCGAGGTCATCGGCTGCTTCGGCCTGACCGAGCCGGACCACGGCTCCGACCCGGCGGGCATGCGCACGCACGCCGAGCGCGACGGATCCGACTGGGTGCTCACCGGGCGCAAGATGTGGATCACCAACGGGTCGGTCGCCGGCGTCGCGGTGGTCTGGGCCCGCACCGACGACGGCATCCGCGGCTTCGTGGTCCCCACCGACCGCCCCGGTTTCGCCGCCCCCGAGATCAAGCACAAGTGGTCGCTGCGGGCCTCGGTCACCAGCGAACTGGTCCTGGACGAGGTGCGGCTGCCCGCCGACGCGGTGCTGCCGGACGCCCGCGGGCTGGGCGCCCCGCTGCGCTGCCTGGGCGAGGCCCGCTACGGGATCGTCTGGGGCGCGATGGGGGCGGCGCGCACCTGCTTCGAGGCGGCGCTCGACTATGCGCGCACCCGCGAGCAGTTCGGCCGGCCGATCGGCGGCTTCCAGCTCACCCAGGCCAAGCTGGCCGACATGGCGCTGGAGCTGAACAAGGGGGTGTTGCTCGCGCACCACCTGGGGCGGCGGCGCGACGCCGGCACGCTGCGTCCGGAGCAGATCAGCTTCGGCAAGCTCAACAACGTCCGCGAGGCGATCGAGATCTGCCGCACCGCGCGGACCGTCCTCGGCGCCAACGGCATCTCGCTGGAGTACCCCGTCATGCGGCACGCCACCAACTTGGAGTCGGTGCTGACCTACGAGGGCACCGCGGAGATGCACCAGCTGGTGCTGGGCAAGGCGCTCACCGGGCTGGACGCCTTCCGGTGAGCACCCCGCTCAACTCTGGTTGAAGAAGCCGCCGTTGCGGGTGCCGCGGGTCTCGCCGGTGACGACCCGGTAGTCGGCCGGCGTGAGCAGGAACACGCGGGTGGCGACCCGCTCGATGGAGCCGCGCAGGCCGAAGGTGAGGCCGGCGGCGAAGTCCACCACCCGCTTGGCGTCGGCGGACTCCATGGCCGTCAGGTTGACGATCACCGGGACGCCGTCCCGGAACAGTTCGCCGATGCCGCGGGCGTCCCGGAACGAGGCCGGGGTGACCGTGGCGATGCGGGTGCCCTGGTGCTGGGCGGCCTCGTCGGCCACCCGGACCCGGGGGTCGGTCACCCAGGGGTTGCCGCCCGAGTCGGCGGACTCGGGTCCCTCGGCGTAGTCGTCGTCGTAGTAGCGCTCGTCATCGTTGTCGTCGACGAGGCCAAGCCAGGCACTCGCCTTGCGCACCGATCCCATTGACGCCTCCTCTCACCCGCGGCGTGCGTGTTCCGTTCGCCCTATCGTCGTCCATGAGGGCGAGGGAGTGCCAAGCGGATAGCCGCCGCACGGGGGGTTCGTGACATATCTGGTGCAAAGAGGGTGGTGCGCCGTCAGCCTTCGTGCCCCGGTGGTGAACTGACAGTACGAAAGGCATCACGGAAGGTACCCGAATTGGTGATGTCGACAAGTTGACCGCGGTGGCGGGATGCGACTCGGGGGTAGGTTCGGGCCTGGGGCCAGGGCATATGTCCGGGGTCTTGGCAACACTGCGCAATGCAGCCCGATGATCGGGTGACTGACCCATCGGAGTGTCGTTGACACGGGAACAGAAAAACCTCTGTTCCTCTACAGACACTCCGAAAGTTCAGCACGTGACTACACCGATCACGGCGCAGCGCATTCCGCGCCTCCGCAGGGCGTTCACGGCGACGGTCGTGGCGCCCCGCACCATCCGCGCCAAGCTGATCCGCATCCTCGCGGTGGCCCTGGCGATACTCCTGGCGCTCCTGGGCCTCTCCGCCGCCCGTCAGCTCGGCGACTACGAGAACGCCAGCACCACCGCCGCCGACGCCCACCTCTCCGACGCGCTCCAGGGCTTCGTCCACGAGCACCAGAAGGAGCGCGGGCTGACCACCGGCTACGTGGGCGGGATCACCGAGTTCCACGACCGGATGCTGGCCCAGCGAGGGCTCACCGACCGGGCGCTGGCCCGGGTGCGCAAGGAGTTGGCGGGCCGTCAGGACAGTGCCGCCGACGCCGTGCGCCGGGGCCTGGGCCGGGTCGACGCCCTCGGAGGCATCCGGACCGCCGCGGACCGGGGCACCGGCCAGGTCGAGCGCACCTACAACTACTTCACCAACACCAACACCGCCCTGAACCGGATCGGGACCGGGCTGGTCGAGGTCCAGGACGCCCGGCTGCGCGCCGACTACCAGGCGTTGCAAGTCGTCAGCGGCGCCAAGGAGTTCACCGGGCAGGAGCGGGCCATCGTGCTCGGCTCGCTGCACGCCGGGCGGTTCCTCGGCAACGACTACACCCGCTTCATGACCACCCGGTCCGGGCGGCTGGCCGCGCTGGACGAGTTCCCCCAGTGGGCCACGCCCCGCCAGCAGCGCCTGGTGTCCCAGGCGCTGGCGACACCGGCCGCCAAGGAGCTGTTCGGCTACGAGAAGCAGATCGTGGCCGGGCGGGGCGCGCTGCCCGGGGCCGGCACGGTGCCGCCGGGCGCCTGGTACAACTCCGCCACCGCCACCATCAACGGGCTGCGCACCGTCCAGATCGCCCTCGGCTCCGACATCAAGGACCGCGCGACCGAGCTGGAGGACGAAGCCGCCCGCACCCTGGCACTGTTCGCGGCGCTCGCCGTCGGCTCGGTGCTGGCCCTGGGCGCCCTCGCGGTCGGCGCGGCCCGTTCGGTCGCCGGGCCGCTGGGCTCGCTGACCCGGCAGGCCAGGGAGGTCGCCGACGAGCGGCTGCCGGCCGCGGTCGCCCGGGTCCAGAACGAGGCCGGCAGGCCGGAGCCGCTGCAACCGCTGACCGTGCCGCGCGGCGCGGGCACCGAGGTCCAGCAGCTGGCCGACGCCTTCGACCAGGTGCAGAAGGCCGCCTACGACCTCGCCACCGAACAGGCCGTGCTGCGCCGCAACGGCACCGAATCGCTGGTCAACCTCGGGCGCCGCAACCAGAACCTGGTCCGCCGGCAGATCAGCTTCATCAACAAGCTGGAGCACGAGGACGCCGACCCGACGACGCTGGCCAACCTCTTCGAGCTGGACCACCTCGCGACCCGGATGCGGCGCAACGCCGAGAGCCTGCTGGTGCTGGCCGGCGAGGCCAGCCCGCGGACCTGGGCCACCCCGCTGTCCGTCACCGACGTGATCCGGGCGTCCCTCTCCGAGGTCGAGGACTACCGCCGGGTGAAGCTGCGCCGGGTCGACGCCGCCTTCCTCAGCGGCACGGTCGTCTCGGAGATCTCCCACCTGCTGGCCGAGCTGATCGAGAACGCGTTGAGCTTCTCGCCGCCGGACACCGACGTGGAGGTCGAGGGCCGCCGCACCAGCGCCGGCTACCTCGTCGCCATCGTCGACCACGGCACCGGCATGGACGCCCAGGCGACGGCCGAGGCCAACGTCCGGCTCTCCGGGGCCGCCAGCTTCATGGCCGAACCGACCCGGTTCCTGGGGCACTTCGTGGTCGGTGCGCTGGCCCGCAAGTGCGGGATCGAGGTCCGCCTCGGGGAGGCGCCGGCCGCCGGCACCGTCGCCCGGGTGCTCATCCCGGCCGCCCATCTCGCGGAGTCGGCCGCCACGCCGACGGTGCCCGCCACACCGCAGAAGCCGGCGCGGGCCAAGGTGAAGAAGAAGGGGAGCGCGGTGCCGGACGAGCACGCCACGGCGGCGGACGGCGGTGCGGACGCCGGACGGTCGGACGCGGCACGACCCGCGGCGGGCGGTGAGCGGTCCGCACCGTTGCCCCGGCCCCGCGAGGAGCAGGCGGTGCGGGAGCCCGCGAGCGCCGCGCCCGGCGGGCCGCGCGGCTCCTCGGCCGCCCGCACCCGCAACGGACTGGTCAAGCGCGCCAAGCGCAGCGCCATCCAGTCGGCGGTCGACGAGGCGGCGGCGCCGCGGTGGCAGCAGGAGGCCGCACCGACGCCGGACCGCTCGCCCGACGAGGTCTCCGGCATGCTCGCCACCCTCCGCAGCGCCCACATGCGCGGCGGGATCAGCGTGGAGAAGGAGCGCGAGCGGGCCGCGGAGCACGAGCGGGGGACCGACGGTCGGGACGTGCCGGGCCGCCGGCAGGACGAGCGGACGCAGCGGGCGGAGCCGGCCGCGCCGAAGGGGGACCAGAAGTGAGCGTCGACCTGCACAACGATTCGCAGACCTTCAACTGGCTGCTGGCCAACTTCGTCCGCAAGACGGACGGGGTGCGGGACGCGGTGGCGGTGTCCTCGGACGGTCTGCTGATCGCGGTCTCGGACGGGTTGAACCGGACCGACGCGGACCATCTGGCGGCGGTGGTCTCCGGGCTGTCGAGCCTGGCCCGCAGCGCCTCAAGGCGCTACGAGTTCGACGGCGTCAAGCTCATCATGATCGAGATGGGCCGCGGCTTCCTGCTGGTCTCGGCGATCCGGGACGGCAGCTGCCTGGGCGTGCTCGCCGACTCGACCGGCGAACTGGGCCTGGTCGGCTACGAGATGGCCGTCCTGGCCGAGCGGGCCGGGGACCTGCTGAACCCGACGCTGATCGCGGACCTGCGGCAGGTACTGCCCCGATGAGCGAGGAAGCCGAGGAGGACGAACTGTTCGTCCGGCCGTTCATCATGACCGGCGGACGGGCCGAGCCGATGCACGCCGGCCTGCGGCTGGAGACGCTGGTCGTGGCGGTGCCCGAACCGCCGCTGGCGACGCTGGAGTTCGAACGCCGACGGATCGTCACGCTGTGCGCGCAGCCGACGACGGTGGCCGAGGTGGCCGCCGGGATCGGCGTGCCGCTGGGCGTCGCCAAGGTGCTCGTCGCCGACCTCGTCGTCGGCGGCCTGCTGGTCTGTCAACAACCCAAGGAGCTGCCGCTCCATGTCCTGGAGAGGATCAGGGACCATGTCAGGGCGCTCTGAGAAGGTCGCACCGCTCGCCGTGAAGATCGTCATCAGCGGCGGGCTGGGCGTCGGCAAGACGACGTTCATCGGCGCGATCTCCGAGATCGAGCCGCTGGACACCGAGGCGGCGATCACGCAGGTCTCGGTCGGGGTGGACTCGCTCGTCGGCGTGGAGAACAAGACCACCACCACGGTGGCGCTGGACTTCGGCCGGATCACCCTCGACCCGTCGATCGTGCTGTACCTCTTCGGCACGCCGGGCCAGGACCGGTTCTCGTTCCTCTGGGAGGACCTGGTGGAGGGGGCGCTGGGGGCGATCGTGCTGGTGGACACCCGGCGCATCGAGGACTCCTTCCCGGCGCTGGACTTCTTCGAGGAGCGCGGGACGCCGTTCGTGCTGGCGGTCAACCACTTCGACGACGCGCAGCAGTTCGCGCTGGCGGAGGTCCGGGAGGCGCTGGGAATCGACGACGCGGTGCCGGCGATCGCCTGCGACGCCCGGCACCGGTCGTCGGTGCGCGACGTGCTGGCGGCGCTGATGGACCAGGTCGTGCTGCGGCACGCGGCCGGCGGCGCGCCCCGGGTGGGGGCGCTGGCGCGCTGAACCGGGCGGTTCCCGCGGGGCGGGTGACCCGGGTTCCCGGCCGACGGCCGGGTCCGGGGCCACCCGCCCCGCTTGCGCGCCGGCCACGGCGCCCGATCAGCGGATCTCCGGCGGGCTGATCCGGGAGGTCGCCAGGGCCGAGGCGCCGGTGCCCCACTTGTGCAGGATCCGGTCGTAGGTCCCGTCCTTCTTCAGACGGTTGACCGCGGCCTGGAAGGCGGGGGCCAACGGGGTCCCCTTCGTGAAGGCGAAGCCGACGTCCAGGCGCTTGAACTCGTTGAGGAAGCGCAGGTCCGGCTGTTGCTTCACGGCGTACCGCAGCCCGTTGATGGTGCTCATCACCACGTCGCTGCGGCCCTGTTGGAGCGAGATCCACAGGGCGCCCTGGTCGGCGTAGGTCTTGACGTCGTAGGGCCGCTTCCCGGCCTCCGCGCACCGGTGGGCGTTCTCCTCCAGCGTGGTTTCGAAGGTGGTGCCGGCGCCGGTGGCGACGGTCAGGCCGCACAGCTGGGTCAGTGCGGTGACCTTCTTCAGCGGGCTGTCCCGGCGGGCCGCGAAGCCCTGGCCGTCGTTGACGTAGGTGACGAAGTCGAGGGTCTTGCGGCGTTCGTCGGTGACGCCGAAGTTGCCGGTGCCGACGTCGTACTTGCCGCTGCCCAGCGCCGGCAGGATCGCCTCGAAGCCGGCCACCTCGCGGGTCAGCCTGAGCCCGAGGACCTTGCCGACCGCGTCCGCGAAGTCGATGTCCTGGCCGGCGAGGGTCCTGCCGTCGGGCAGGTAGGTGGCGCCGGGCGGCGTGCCGACGCTGCTGGCCAGGGCGAGGGTGCCGCGGGCGCGGACGTCGGCGGGCAGCAGTGCGGCCGCGGCCGGGTCCCGGCGCACGCCGGAGACCACGTCGGTGGTGGGGATCGCGGCGCGGGCGGCGTTAGGTCCGGCGTCCTGGGTGCCGGCGGCCGTGCCGCCCGCGCCGCAGCCGGTGACCACCAGGACCGCGGTGGCCAGGAGCGCGGCGGTGCGCAGCGCGGTGCGGGTGGTGCGGGTGGTGGTCATGGGCGCGGGCTCTCCAGGTGCTTCTCGAACGGCAGCGGGCCGATCGTCTCCGGGTCGGCGGTCAGGTCGAACAGGGGGCGGTAACCCGCCGCCAGGTAGAGGTGTTTGGCCTCCGGCTGGCGGGGGCCCGTGGTGAGGTACAGCCGGGTGTAGCCGCGGCCGGCGGCGTGTTCTTCCAGGGCGGCCAGGACGCGGCGGGCCAGTCCGCGGCGGCGGTGCGCGTGGTGCGTCCAGATGCGTTTGAGTTCGGCGGTGTCGGGGGCGTAGCGGCGGTAGGCGCCGCCGGCGACCGGTGCGCCGTCCTGAAGGAGCAGCAGGAACGCGCCCCGGGGCGGGGCGAATTCGGCGGCCGGGTACTCCCGGTCCAGGTCGACGGGCCGGCCGTAACGGGTGGTGTACTCGTGGGTCAGCTCGTCCAGCAGGGGGCGGGCGAGCGGGTCGGTGACGGTGGTCTGACGGATCGTCAGTGGGGCCGCGCGGGGCGGCCGTGGCGCGGCGGACATCGGCGCCTCCGTGGCCGGTGGCGGCGCTCGACGGCGTGCGAGCGTGCCGGATGGACAGGGCGGGGCGGAGCGGGATGGGCGAAACGGTGGAGCGAGGGGAGGGTGCGCCGGACGGCGGCGCGGGTGTGAAGGCGCGCGGCGGGAAGGAAGGAGAACCGCGGAAACGGCCCGGCCTCGAACGGCGGGCCTCAAGGGCAGGGGGTCAGCTCAACAGGAAGACGACCACACGCGACCGAAGTCGATGTGGTCACGGGTGACCAGCCGCTGCCATGGATGCATGCGACCAAGTGGAACAGGCATCCGTTTCCGCGTCAACCGTCACGTGATCCATCGCTCACCCCGCGAACGGCGCCCCCGACGCCCTTGACAACGGGCCGTGTTGACCCCATAGCCTCAAGGGCCGGTCGTGCTGAGGGGCGCGACCCGTTCTCCGCCGTGTGAAGGCGCTCCACTCCCGTGTCTCGATCTGACGCGTCCACGGAGCCTTCGCATGCCTTCCGACACCCTCGACGCCCCTGCCGTGTCCGCGGCGCCGCCCGCCGGGCCGGCGCCGACCGGCCCGCGCATCGTGCCGCGCCGCCGCTTCGGCCAGTGGACGGCCGCCGCCGTCCTCCTCGCCCTGCTGGCGCTGGCCCTCACCTCCGTCGTCCGCAACCGCGCCTTCCAATGGGACGTGGTCGCCGACTACTTCCTGACCTCCGCCGTGCTGCGCGGCCTGGGCCTGACGCTCTGGCTGACCGTCGTGGTGATGGTGCTGGGCTTCGCGCTCGGCACCCTGCTCGCGGTCCTCAGACTGTCCGGCAACCCGGTGCTGCGCGGCATCGGGTGGGGCTACGTCTGGCTGTTCCGCTCGATGCCGATCCTGGTGCAGCTGCTGTTCTGGTTCAACATCGGTGCGCTGTACCCGGTCGTCCTCGGTGTGAAGACCGTCAACCTGCTCTCGCCGGTCGCGGTCGCCGTCATCGGACTGACCCTGCACGAGGCCGCCTACGCCGCCGAAGTGGTCCGCGGCGGCATCCTCTCCGTGGACAAGGGGCAGCTGGAGGCCGCCCAGGCGCTGGGCCTGGGGGCCGGCCGGCGGCTGCGGCGGATCGTGCTGCCGCAGGCGATGCGGTCGATCGTGCCGCCGGCCGGCAACATGCTGATCGGCACCCTCAAGGGCACCTCCATCGTCAGCGTCATCGCCGTCCAGGACCTGCTGTACTCCGTCCAGTTGGTCTACCACCGCACCTACCAGGTGGTCCCGCTGCTGCTGGTGGCCACCCTCTGGTACGTCCTGGTCACCTCGGTCCTCGGCGTCGGCCAGCACTACGTCGAGCGGTACTACGCGCGCGGCACGGCGGGTGCCCGGTGAGCCCGGCCGCGGGCACCCGGCTGCGCCCGTCGGTGGTGCTCGTGGGCGCCGGCCCCCGGGGCACCGGGGTGCTGGAGCGGATCGCCGCCAACGCCCCCGAACTGTACGGCGACGCGCCCCTGGACCTGCACCTGGTCGATCCGCATCCGCCCGGCGGCGGCCGGATCTGGCGGCGGGCGCAGTCCCCGCTGCTGTGGATGAACTCCACGGCCGAGGACGTCACCATGTTCACCGACGACAGCGTCGAACTGGCCGGTCCGGTGCGGCCCGGCCCCTCGCTCGCCGAGTGGGCCCGCGCGGTGCGGGACGGACGGCTCGTCGTGCCGCCCGACGTGGCCGCCGACGTGGCGGCGCTGGGCCCGCGGGACTTCGCCGGGCGGCGGCTGCAGAGCGCCTACCTGCGGTGGGTCTACGAGGACGCGGTGGCCGCCCTGCCGCCCCGGGTCACCGTGCACGAGCACCGGGGGACCGCGGTGCGGATCTCCGATGGGCGCGACGGGCGGCAGCAGGTGTGGTTGGCGGGCCGTCCCGACCCGCTGCCGGCCGACGCGGTGGTGCTGACGCTGGGGCACCTGGAGTCCCAACCCGGTACCGAGGAACGGCAGTTGACGGACTTCGCGAACCGGCACGGGCTGACGTACCTGCCGCCGGCGTTCACCGCCGACAGCGACCTGGACGCACTGCGGCCCGGCGAACCGGTCCTGGTGCGCGGCTTCGGGCTGGCCTTCGTCGACCTCATGGTGCTGCTGACCGAGGGCCGCGGCGGCACGTACGCCACCGGCCGGGACGGGGAACTGACCTACCACCCCTCGGGGCGCGAGCCGGTGCTGCACGTCGGGTCCCGGCGCGGCGTCCCCTACCACTCCAAGATCGGCTATCCGCCGGTCGGCGACCGGCCCCCGCTGCCGCGGTTCTTCGGGCCCACCGAGGTCGACGCGCTGCTCGCCCGGCCCGGGGGCGTCGACTTCCGGCGGGACGTCCGGCCCCTGATCGACAAGGAGTTGGGCTTCGCCCACTACCACCGGCTGTTCACCGCGCACGCCGACCGCACCCGGATGGCCTGGCCGGACTTCGAGGAGAAGTACGCCGCCACCGAGCCCGGCAGCGCCGCCCTCCAGGCGCTGGTCTCCGCCGCCGTCCCCGATCCGGCCGACCGGCTCGACCTGGACGCGCTGGACCACCCGTTGGACGGCGTCCGCTACGCCGACGGCGCGGCCCTCCAAGCCGGACTGCGCGGGCACGTCGAGGCCGACCTGGCCCGCCGGCACGACCCCGCCCACAGCCCCGACCTGGCCGTCTTCCTCGCGCTGCTGTCGGTCTACGGACAGCTGGTCCGGCTCGGCGACCACGGGCCCTGGTGGCACGGGTTCTTCAGCTTCCTGGCCTCCGGACCGCCCGGCCCCCGGCTGCGGCAGCTGCTGGCGCTCTCCCGGGCCGGCGTGGTGCGCTTCCTGGGCGCCGGACTGACCGTCACCGCCGACCGGGACCGCGGGGTGTTCCGCGCCGGGTCCGCCAGCGTGCCGGGGGAGTGGACCGAGGCCCGCGCCCTGGTCGAGGCGCGACTGCCGGAGCCGACCGTGGCCCGCACCCGGGACCGGCTGCTGGCCGCCCTGCACGCCGAGGGCGCCCGGGCCACCGCCGGCGGCCTACTGGCCGTCGACCCCGCCGACGGCCGGATCCTGGACCGGTCCGGCCGCCCGCACCCGCGGCGGTTCGCCCTCGGACCGCACACCGACGCCCGCGGCAGCGGCGCCTTCACCCGTCCCCGCACCAACGCGCCCGCCTTCCGGCAGAACGACGCCAGCGCGCGGGCCCTGCTCACCTTCCTCCGCGACCGCACCGCCCCACCGGTCCCGGTCCCCGCACCCCCTTCGAGGAGCGACGATGCCGCCGACCGGTGATGCCGCCGTCACCCACCGACCCGCCGCCCGTGCCGCCGGGGACGACCCGCCGGACCCGCGGCGGGCCGGGCCCCCGCAACCGGACGATCCGGCGGCGCTGAAGGTCGTCCCGGTGCGCCATCCCTGGCGCTGGGTGGGGTGCACGGTGACCGCGGTGCTGCTCGCCCAGTTCGCGCACGGCCTGCTCACCAACCCGGCCTGGCAGTGGGGGGTCTTCGCGCGGTTCTTCACCAACGCCACGATCCTCCAGGCGGTCTGGGTCACCCTCCAACTGACCCTCTACGGCACCGCCCTCGGCTTCGCGCTGGGCCTGGTGCTGGCCCTGATGCGGCTGTCCGCCAGCCCGTTCCTGCGCTGGGTGGCGTTCGGCTACGTCTGGGCGTTCCGGTCCATCCCGCTCATCGTCCAGCTGCTGTTCTGGTTCAACCTCGCCTACCTCTACAAGCGGCTGGACTTCGGGATCCCGTTCGGCCCCGGCTTCTTCCACTTCGACACCATGGGGCTGGTCGGCGCGATGGGCGCCGCGGTGCTCGGGCTGGCGCTGCACCAGGCCGCGTACGCCGCCGAGATCGTCCGGGCCGGGGTGCAGGCCGTGGACGCCGGCCAGGTGGAGGCCGCCGCCGCGCTCGGACTGCCGCGACTGCGCCGGCTGCGCCGGATCGTGCTGCCGCAGGCGATGCGCTCCATCCTGCCGAACGCCACCAACGAGGTGATCTCGCTCTTCAAGGGCACCTCCATCGTCTCGGTGATGGCGATCGGCGAACTCTTCTACCAGGTCCAGGTCATCTACGGACGGAACGGCCAGGTGGTGCCCCTGCTGATGGTCGCCACCGCCTGGTACATCCTCCTCACCACCGTGCTCTCCGTCCTCCAGCACTACGTCGAACGCCACTACGCCAAGGGGGCCGCGCGATGAGCGCCATGGTCGAAATCCGTTCCGTCCACAAGAGCTTCGGGTCCGCCGAGGTGCTGCGCGGCATCGACCTGGAGGTGGCGGCCGGCGAGGTGACGGTGGTGCTCGGGCCGTCCGGATCGGGCAAGTCGACGCTGCTGCGCACCATCAACCACCTGGAGAAGGTCGACAGCGGCTGGATCAGCGTCGACGGGGCACTGGTGGGATACCGGAGGTCCAAAGAGAAGCTGTACGAGCTGCGGGAACGGGAGATCCTCAAGCAGCGCACCGGCATCGGCTTCGTCTTCCAGAACTTCAACCTCTTCCCCCACCTGACGGTGCTGGAGAACCTCGTCGAGGCCCCGATCGCCGCGCAGCGCCGCCCGCGCAAGGAGGCCGAGGCCACCGCCCGCCGGCTGCTGACCCGGGTGGGCCTGGCGGAGAAGGCGGACGCCTACCCCCAGCAGCTCTCCGGCGGCCAGCAGCAGCGGGTGGCGATCGCCCGGGCGCTGGCCCTGGAGCCGACCCTGCTGCTCTTCGACGAGCCGACCTCGGCCCTCGACCCCGAACTGGTCGGCGAAGTCCTCGACGTCATCAAGGACTTGGCGCACCAGGGCACCACCATGATCGTCGTCACCCACGAGATCGGCTTCGCCCGCGAGGTCGCCGACACCGTCGTCTTCATGGACGGCGGACGGATCGTCGAGCAGGGCCCGCCGGCGCAGGTGCTCGACCACCCGCGCCACGCGCGCACCCGGGCCTTCCTCTCCAAGGTGCTGTGACCGTGCCCGCCACCACCCGTACGACCCCCCGCCCGCCCGCAACGCCTCCAAGGAGCCGCCCCGTGATCCGCCGCACCCTCGCCGCCGCCCTCGCCCTCGCCGCCGGCTCCGCCCTGCTGACCGGCTGCGGCGCCGGCGACGCGGCGAGCGCGGAGGTCGCCGCCGGCAACCACGGCCCGAAGCTCAACATCGGCCCCGAACAGCACCGCGTCCGCGGGACCAAGGACCCCCGAAGCGCCGCGCTGGTGCCCGCCCGGGTCCGGGAGAGCGGCGCACTGCGGATCGGCGTGGGCGCCGAGAGCAGCCCCCCGCTCAGCTTCTACGCCACCGACGACAAGACCCTCGTCGGCGTCGAGGAGGACGTGGCCACCCTGGTCGCCGACACCCTCGGCCTCGCCCCGCGCTTCGAGCCGCTGTCCTGGGAGAACCTCTTCGTCGGCCTGGACAGCGGCAAGCTCGACGCGGTCTTCGCCAACGTCACCGTCACCGAGGAGCGCAAGGACAAGTACGACTTCGCCACCTACCGGCTCGACCAGCTGGCGATGGAGGCGAAGAAGGGCAGCGGCTGGAAGGTCCGCGGCGCGGCGGACGTGGCGGGGCGGACCGTCGCGGTCAGCTCCGGCACCAACCAGGAGAAGATCCTCCTCGACTGGAGCAAGGCGGACGAGGCGGCCGGCCGCAAACCGGTGGACATCAAGTACTTCCAGAAGGCGTCGGACGTCTACCTCGCACTCCAATCGGGCCGGATCGACGGCTACTTCGGCCCCCACCCGACCGCCGCCTACCACGTCGGCGTCGCCGGCCAGAGCGAGATCGTCGGCACCTTCTCCGGCGGCGGCGCCCGCCTCAAGGGCGAGATCGCGGCCACCACCCGCAAGGGCAGCGGCCTGGCCGCGGCGTACGCAGCGGCCCTGCAGAAGGTCATCGACGACGGCCGCTACGCCAAGGTGCTGGCCCGCTGGGGGCTGTCCGGGGAGGCGGTGCGGACCTCGCGGATCAACCCGCCCGGCCTGCCCAGGACCGGCGACTGACACCCGACGCCCGGTCCCGTACGCCACCGGCCCTACCGCCTCCAGGTCCCACCAGCCCCACCAGCCCCACCAGACCCACCGACCCCACAGGAAGGCCCCTCCCCATGCCCGCACCACACCCCCCGCTGCGGCTGGCCGTCGCCCTGGACGCCCCGCATCTCCCGCCCCGCCACGACGCCGCCCACCACACCGCCCTCGCCCGGCTCGCCGAGCGCGGCACCCTGGACTTCGTCACCCTCGACGACCGCTTCGACGGCGCCGGTCCGGACGCGCTGGCGGTGCTCGCCCGGATCGCGCCCGCCACCGAACGGATCGGACTGGTCCCCACGGTGACCACCACCCACACCGAGCCGTTCCACGTCTCCACCGCCGTGGCCACCCTGGACTGGGTCAGCCGCGGCCGGGCCGGCTGGACGGTGGCGGCGTCCACCGGCGAGGCGGCGGCCGCGCTCGTCGGACGCCCCCGCGTGCCCGCCGCCGCGTCAACGGGGAGCGCGCCCGCCCCGGCTGCCGAGGTCTGGTCGGAGGCCGGCGAGGTCGCCGACGTCGTCGGGCGGCTGTGGGACAGCTGGGAGGACGACGCGGAGGTCCGCGACCGGGCCACCGGCCGCTTCGTCGACCGCGCCAAGCTGCACCACGTCGACTTCACCGGACGCACCTTCGCGGTCCGCGGGCCGTCCATCGTGCCCCGTCCGCCGCAGGGCCGCCCGGTGACGGTCGTCGACGCGACCGGGGCGACCGGCGGGCCGGACGGCGTGGACGGCGCGGACGGCGCGCGGGTCGAGGCGGGCCGGGAACCCGACGGGGCGCGCTGGGAGGTGGCCGCCGCCCGGGCCGACGTCGCCCTGGTCCGAGCCGAGGACCCGCAGACCGCCGGCACCGCCCGCGCCGCGCTGCACGCCCGCGCCCGGGCGCTCGGCCGCGCCCCCGGCCGGCTGCTGGTGCTGGCCTCGCTCCCGGTCGAGCTGCACTCCCCGGCCGACGCCGCCGGGCTCGCCGACCTGCTCGGCGACTGGTTCGCCCAGGGCGCCGCGGACGGCTTCCACCTGCGTCCCGCCGACCCCGGCCGGGACCTGACCCGGTTCGTCGAGACAACCGTCCCGCTCCTGCGGGAGCGCGGCCTGTTCCGCCGCTCCTACGAGGGCACGACCCTGCGCGAGCACCTCGGCCTGCCGCGCCCCGCCAGCATGTACGCCCTCGCCCGGGAGGCCGCCCGATGAGCCCACAACCCCGTCCCCACAAGCAGATCCACCTCGCCGCGCACTTCCCCGGCGTCAACAACACCACCGTCTGGGCGGACCCCCGCTCGGGCAGCCAGATCGACTTCTCGTCCTTCGTGCACCTGGCGCGGACCGCGGAGCGCGGCCTGTTCGACTTCTTCTTCCTGGCCGAGGGGTTGCGGCTGCGCGAGCACCAGGGCCGGATCCACGACCTCGACGTGCTCGGCCGACCCGAGTCGCTCACCCTGCTGAACGCCCTGGCGGCGGTCACCGAACGGCTGGGCCTGGCCGGCACGGTCAGCGCCACCTTCAACGAGCCCTACGAACTCGCCCGGCGCTTCGCCTCCCTGGACCACCTCAGCGGCGGCCGGGCCGCCTGGAACGTCGTCACCACCTCCGACGCCTTCACCGGGGAGAACTTCCGGCGCGGCGGCTACCTCGACCGCGCCGACCGCTACACCCGCGCCGCGGAGTTCCTCGCCACCGCGCGGGAGCTGTGGGACTCCCGGCCGGTCGACGAGCCGCCGCGGCGGGTGGACCACCAAGGCCGGCACTTCACCGTCCGCGGCGAGTTCGGCGTGGCGCGCAGCCCCCAGGGCCACCCCGTCGTCATCCAGGCCGGGGACTCCCCCGAGGGCCGGGAGTTCGCCGCCTCCGCCGCCGACGTCGTCTTCACCCGGCACGGCGGGTTGGCGGCCGGCCGGGACTTCTACGCGGACGTCAAGGGCCGCCTCCCGGCGTACGGGCGGCGGCCCGCCGACCTCAAGATCATGCCGGGGGTGACCTTCGTCCTCGGCGACACCCTCGCCGAGGCCCAGGAGCAGGCCGCCGAGATCCGCCGGCAGCAGGTCTCCCCGCAGACCGCGCTGGTCGCCCTGGAGCAGGTCTGGGGGGTGGACCTGTCCTCCTACGACCCCGACGGGCCGCTGCCGGACATCGACCCGGACCCCGACGGCGAGCTGGCCCGCGGCCGGGTGCGGATCGCCGACCCGCAGGCGGTCGCCGACAGGTGGCGGGCGCTCTCCCGCGCCAAGGGGCTGTCCATCCGGGAGACGGTCATCGAGACCACCGGGCGGCAGTCGTTCATCGGCACCCCGCAGAGCGTCGCCCGCGAGATGGCGGACTTCGTGCGGGGCGACGCCGCCGACGGCTTCATCCTCGTGCCGCACCTCACGCCCGGCGGCCTCGACTCCTTCGTGGCGCGGGTCGTCCCCCTGCTCCAGGAGCGCGGCGCGTACCGCACGGAATACACCGGAACCACCCTGCGCTCCCACTTGGGGCTGCCCGATCCGGCCCGCCCCGTAGGGAAGGACTGACATGACCCGCAGCACGACCGAGCCGGATGCCGTCCGCGCGTGGCAGGAGTGGCGCGACGGGCGCCTGACCACGGTCGCCGCCCCGTACGGTCCGCTCGCCCTCGTCGGCACCCACTGGCTCGCCGACCACCCCGACGGCCGCGTCGCGGGGCTGCCGGGCCGCTGGACGGTCGCTGCCGACGGGGCCGCGGTCGTCCTCCGGGCCGCGCCCGAGGACGGGCTCACCGTCGACGGCGCACCGGCCGCCGGTACGGTCCGGCTCGACCAGGACGGCGGCCCGGCGGCGGCCCGGGTCGCCCACGGGGCGCGCCGCCTGGTGGTGCTGGCGCGCGAGGGCCTGTGGGCGGTGCGCGACTTCGACCCGGACGCCCCGGCCCGGCGCGCCTTCGCCGGCATCGACGTCCACCCGTACGACGCGCGCTGGGTGCGCCCCGGCCTGTTCCGCCCGTACGCCGAGCGGCGGACCGTCCAGGTGCCCAACGCCGACGGGCAGGAGCGGGGCTTCGTCCTGGGCGGGGAGCTGGCCTTCCTCCTCGACGGCGACGAGCACGCGCTGAAGGTCGCGGTGGAGCCGGACGGTTCGCTGTGGGCGGTGCTGGCCGACGCCACCAGCGGCACCGACAGCTACCGCTTCCGCTTCCTGCGGACGCCCGCACCGGCCGCGGACGGCACCGTGCCGGTCGACCTCAACCGCACCCAGTTGCCGCCCTGCGCCTTCGCCGACCACTTCATCTGCCCCTTCCCGGCACCCGGCAACACCCTGCCGTTCGCCCTGCGGGCGGGGGAGCGGAACGCACTCGTCCGCTGAGCCGGACGCCCCCGCGTGCGGGGCCCGCCGCCCCGGCAGTCGTCAACTCGACTGCCGGGGCGGCGCGTTGGGGGCGCGCGTCGGGGTGGTGCGTGAGGGCGCGGGATCGCGGCAGCCCTCTTGCGCCACGGGGGTCGGGCACCGGACACTCCCGCTCAGCGAGCTTTTGTCAGGGGCACGCAAAAAGGCGAGGTTCCCCACCTGCCCGCGTGCCCTTCGGCTGCTCGCCTCACGGGCCGCCCGTCGGTGGCCCCCGATCCCCCTCGGAGGACGCAGTGAGGAACGAGCGCACCACCCCCCGCAGCGGCGTGGCGAGACGCACCCAACTGATCGCCGCGGCGTCCGGACTGGTGGCCGTCGGCGCCATCGCCCTGCCGACCGCCGCCGGCGCCCAGACCCCCGCCCCCGCCACGATGTTCAGCGCCGCCCAGCTCAGCGCCGCGGGCACCGCGGTCCGCTCCGCGGACGTCGCGGGCACCGCCTGGCGGGTGGACCCGACGACCCACACCCTGGTCGTCACCGCCGACAGCACCGTCTCCCCGGCCCAGCTCACCAAGATCCGGCAGGCCGCGGGCAGCAACGTCGGCGCGGTCCGGATCGAGCGCACCGCGGGCCGGATCCGCAAGCTGATCGCCGGCGGCGACGCCATCTACGCGCCCAGCTGGCGCTGCTCGCTCGGCTTCAACGTGCGCAGCGGCAGCACCTACTACTTCCTGACGGCCGGCCACTGCACCGACGGCAAACCGCCCTGGTACACCAACTCCGCCGGCACTACCAGCATCGGACCGACCACCGGCTCCAGCTTCCCCGGCAACGACTACGGCATCGTGAAGTACACCAACGCCTCGGTGGCACACGCCGGCACGGTCGGCAGCCAGGACATCACCAGTGCCGGGAACCCCACGGTCGGCCAGACGGTCACCCGCCGCGGCTCCACCACCGGCATCCACAGCGGCAAGGTCACCGGCCTGAACGCCACCGTGAACTACGGCAACGGCGAGATCGTCTCCGGCCTGATCCAGACCACCGTCTGCGCCGAGCCCGGTGACAGCGGCGGCCCCCTCTACGCGGGCACCACGGCGCTCGGCCTGACCTCCGGCGGCAGCGGCGACTGCACCAGCGGCGGCACCACCTTCTTCCAGCCCGTCACCGAGGCGCTCAGCGCGTACGGCGTGAGCGTCTACTGACCGGCTGAGACCGCCCGCCCGCCCGTGGGAGAGGGCCCCCGCCGACCGGTCGGCGGGGGCCCGCCGGACGGGCCCGGCGCGCGCCTCGACCGGCCTCGGGGCCGGGCCTACCATGGGAGACGAAGGCGACTCGGACGACGTAACGGCACATTCCAGGGAGCCGTGATGGTCGGAGAACTGGTGGCGGCCGGGGTGGCGCTGGCCTCCGCGGGGACGGTCTACGTGATGGCCGCGGCGCGGGTGGTCAAGCAGTACGAGCGCGGCGTGGTGCTGCGGCTGGGACGGCTGACCGCGCAGGTGCGCGGCCCGGGATTCACCATGATCATCCCGGGCGTGGACCGGATGCGTAAGGTCAACATGCAGATCGTCACGATGCCGGTGCCCGCCCAGGAGGGCATCACCCGGGACAACGTCACGGTCCGGGTGGACGCGGTGGTCTACTTCAAGGTCGTCGACCCCGCCGACGCCATCGTCGAGGTGGAGGACTACCGCTTCGCGGTCTCCCAGATGGCGCAGACCTCGCTGCGGTCGATCATCGGCAAGAGCGAGCTGGACGATCTGCTGTCCAACCGCGAGAAGCTCAACCAGGGCCTGGAACTGATGATGGACAGCCCGGCGATCGGCTGGGGCGTGAGCGTCGACCGGGTCGAGATCAAGGACGTCTCGCTGCCGGAGACGATGAAGCGCTCGATGGCCCGCCAGGCGGAGGCCACCCGGGACCGGCGGGCCCGGGTGATCAACGCGGACGCCGAGCTCCAGGCGTCCCGGAAGCTCGCCGAGGCCGCCGCGGCCATGTCCGACCAGCCCGCGGCGCTGCAACTGCGACTGCTGCAGACCGTGGTGGCGGTCGCCGCCGAGAAGAACTCCACCCTCGTCCTGCCCTTCCCCGTGGAGCTGCTGCGGTTCCTGGAGCGCTCCGGCCTCCAGGCCGAGGCGCAGACCGCGCAGGTCACCGCGGGCGCCGAACGGACCCGTGCGCGGCGGCCGGCCGCCGGCGCGGCTGCCCCGCCCCCGACGCCGAAGCCCCCGGCGCCGAAGCCCCCGGCCCGGAGCCCGAGGGACAGCGGTCGCGTCGAGGACGTCCTACCGGCGCTGGAAGACCTCCCGGAGAGCGAACGCCTCGGCTAGCCGTTCGCTGTAACGCCGTTATAGGCGGCCGTCGTACCGCGGTACGACGGCCGCCCGGCGTTGTCCGCCGCCCGTTGTCCGCCCCCCCCCGTTGTCCGCCGCCCGTGCGGCCGGCCGTCGGGCCCGCGGGACCGGAATTCCGCAGGCGTTTTCCGGACAGCCGGGGCCCTCACACTTCGGGTGCCGCCGGCCGCGCCGTGCGCCCTCTGATGTCCGCACTCAGGACTTCGGCGCGCGGAGATCGGTGTGAACGCGGTGTGCTGAAAGCGTGAACTCCCGTACCTGAGACCGGAACCCGGTCTTGTGCACGAGTGGGGCGGGTGGGAATACTCGGCTCCGTTGGCATGGACGCGACTCCCCGCGGCGGCTGCCACGGGGCCGACCTGTCCGTGCTCGGTACCTCACACCTCGCTCTCGGGCCCGTAGGACCCCCCACGGTCTGGGCCCATCCCCCCACGGGAGGCTCTGAGTTGACGCACCGACGCATACCCCACCGCCGCGCGATGCTGGCCAGTGCGGGCGCCCTGGCGCTCGCCGCCACCGCGACCCTGACCCTCGCCAACGCCCACGCGGCCCCCGCGCCCTCGGCGGCCAAGCTCTCGCCGGCCGCCGCGACCACCCTGGCGTCCCAGCTCAAGTCCGGTACGGCCGGCGCGTTCTACGACGCCACGGCGCAGAAGCTGGTCGTCAACGTCGTTGACGAGGCGTCCGCGGCGACCGTCCGGGCCAAGGGCGCGGAGGCCAGAATCGTCAAGCACTCGATGGCGCAGCTCGACGCCGCGCGGCAGACGCTGAAGACCAAGGCGACCATCCCCGGCACCGCCTGGGCGATGGACCCGCGCTCCAACAAGGTCGTGGTGACCGCCGACCGCACGGTCACCGGCGCCAAGCTGGACCGCCTCACCACGGTCGCCAAGGGCCTCGGCGACACCGTCGAAGTCCGCCACAGCAAGGGCGAGTTCAAGCCCCTGATCGCCGGCGGCGACGCGATCTGGGGCAGCAGCGCCCGCTGCTCGCTCGGCTTCAACGTGGTCAAGGACGGCCAGCCGTACTTCCTGACCGCCGGCCACTGCGGCAACGCGGTCAAGGAGTGGTCCGACCAGCAGGGCGGCCAGACGATCGCGACCACCGAGGAATCCACGTTCCCGGGCAACGACTACTCGATCGCCAAGTACACCGGCAACGCCGAGCACCCCAGTGAGGTGGACCTCTACGGGGGCACCCAGAAGATCACCAAGGCGGCGGACGCCACCGTCGGCGAGCAGGTGAAGCGCAGCGGGAGCACCACCCAGGTGCACGACGGCACCGTCAAGGCGCTGAACGCCAGCGTCAACTACCAGGAGGGCACGGTCAACGGGCTGATCCAGACCGACGTCTGCGCCGAGCCCGGCGACAGCGGCGGCGCCCTCTTCGACGGCGAGAGCGCCCTCGGCCTCACCTCCGGCGGCAGCGGCGACTGCTCCAGCGGTGGCGAGACCTTCTTCCAGCCGGTTCCGGCCGCCCTCCAGGCGTACGGCGCACAGATCGGCTGACCTCCCGCGTACAGTGCAGCACCGGCCCCCGGACGCTCTCCTCGTCCGGGGGCCGGTGCCGTTTCCGACGCGTCGGCGGATCGGCTCAGAACTCGAAGACCGAGCCCTTTCCGTACGTCATCTCGCAGGTGTTGGCGAAGGTGTGGGTGAACGTGACCCGGCGGCCCTGCCAGACGCCGTCCGCGGTGACCACGATGGGGTCCCAGATCTTGTTGCATATCCGCTCGCTCGCGAGCCCGGTCACCTTGGTGAAGTCACCGGATGCCGCGCGCAGTTGGCCGCAGGCGGCCTTCGCGTACGGGTGGCTGCCGGATGCCGTCGGCATACAGCTCAGCGTTGCCGCGCGCAGCGCCGTGGCGCTCGCCCGGCTGTCGCCCTGACCGATCGTCAGTACCAGTTCGGTGGGGGCGTACAGGCCACCGGTCCGGGCGGGCTGCGCCGGTGCGGCGACGGCCTGTGCGGTGGTGGCGAGGGAACCCAGAACCAGGGCCGTGCCGAGCGCGATCGCCCCAGTGATGTACCGCATGACGAAGACTCCTTTGTCTCGTAGGTGCAGATGCCGGACGGGAGTCTGGCCCAACCGCATCTCAAACGCACGCGGCCCGATAGCTTTCGGTCGATAGGTGAAAGCTGAGGGTAATGGCGCGAATGGGCGGGGCCGCCGGGGCGCAGGGTGCGGGGGAGCGGTGCGCCGTCAGCGCGGATGCGGCCGGGCCGGGGCCCCCGCGGGGCGCGCGGACCGGCCCGCAGGGGAGGAATCCGGCCGCCGACCGGTCGTTCGGGAGGTCTTCGATCTCCGGTGATTGGCCGAAGGTCCGGGCCAGTTGTGAAGCGCCCGGCTAGTTGTGACGCCCGTCCAGGCCGGGCAGTCCCGCGGTGAGCGCCCGCATGCCCCGGGCGACCAACTCCGCGGGGCCGTGCGGGCCGTCCGCCCGCGCGTCGCCGGCGGCCCACTCCTCGACCGCGACCCGCATCGCGGTGTTCGCGGCGGCCGCGGCCAGTCGCACGTCGAGCGGGTCGGCGCCGGTGAGCCGTGCCAGCACCAGCTGCAACTCCTCCTCGGAGTCGTGGTGGACGCGGTGCCAGACCGCGCGCAGCGCCGGGTCTCCGGGCATCGCCCGGAGCAGCCCGCGGGTCCAGCGCAGCGCCTCCTCGGCGCGGCCGTCGGTGGGGGTCAGCGCGCGGCGGGCGGCCTGCTCCAGCGCCGCCCGGGTCGGCGGCGCGTCCGGGCGGGCGGTGGTGTCGGCCAGGTCGTCGATCCACTGCCGGACGCCGACCGCGAGCAGCGGGGCCACCGCGTCCTCCTTGGTCCGGAAGTACCGGTAGAAGGTGCGCAGGGCGACCCCCGCGGTGCGGGCGATCTCGTCGGCGGTGACGCCGGGGCCGCGCTCGGCGAACAGGGCCGCCGCGGTGCGGGCGATCTCCAGTTGCGTCTCGGCCTTGCGGCGCTCGGTGAGGGAGGGACGCGCGGGGGTGTGCGCGGCTGTGGTGCGCGGTGCGGTGGGCATGGTCCCAGCTTACGGAGCACAGTGGCGCATAGGCATGACGTGTGAATATGGCACATCGTGCCAAGTGGGCGTACGGTGCGGACAGAACCCCCTAGAGGCACCCCGCCCCCGGGCACTTCACGAACGGAGCAGGACCATGAACCGCTTTGACGGACGCCGTGCACTGATCACCGGCGGCGGCTCGGGCATCGGACAGGCCACCGTGCACCGGATCCTCGCCGAGGGCGGCCGGGTCGTCGCCGTGGACGTCGACGAGGCGGGCCTGGCGGCCACCGCCGAGCGGGCCGCCGCGGACGGCACCGCCGACCGCCTCCGCACCACGCGGCTGGACATCTCGGACGAGGCCGCGGTGCAGACCGGCGTCGCCGCCGCGGTGGCGCACCTCGGCGGGCTGGACGTACTGGTGAACGCGGCCGGCATCCTGCGCTCCGCGCACACCCACGCCACCACCCTGGACTTCTTCAACAAGATCATCTCGGTCAACCTGACCGGCACCTTCCTGATGATCCGCGAGTCGCTGCCGGCGCTGCTGGAGGGCCAGACGCCGGTGATCGTCAACTTCAGCTCCACCTCGGCGTCGTTCGCCCACCCGTACATGGCGGCGTACGCGGCCAGCAAGGGCGGCATCCAGTCGATGACGCACGCCATCGCCAGCGAGTACAGCAAGCAGGGGCTGCGCGCGGTGTGCGTGGCGCCGGGCTCGATCGCCAGCAACATGACCTCCGGCCGCGGCCCGGGCCTGCCGGAGGACGCCGACATGAGCCTGTTCGTGAAGCTCGCCCCGGCCCTCGGCCAGGGCTTCGCCGGCCCGGAGACCGTCGCCGGCGTGATCGCCATGCTCGCCTCCGAGGACGGCGCGTTCGTCACCGGCACGGAGATCCGCATCGACGGCGGTACCCACATGTGACGGACCGGCGACGGCCGGAAAGCGACGGCCCGTGGGGATCACCACGGGCCGCGCGACCGCGAGAATGAGGGACGGCGCCCCGTGCGTGCCGCGTCGGGAGGGGCGTGGCAGGCGCGGGGCGCCGTCTTCGTCGTACCGGTGCTCAGGCCGGCAGGTGCTTCTCGCCGCCGGCCGCCACGCCGCCGGCCCGTTCGTCGGCCGTCTTGTGCAGCGTCGCCAGCGCGATGGTGACCAGCGCGCCGCCCACCGCCCACGCGGAGAGCACCAGCAGCGGTCCGGTCAGGGACTGGCCTCGGAAGTAGGCGATCGAGCGCGCCGCCCAGGTGCCGGCGCCCGGCGGCAGCGCGGGGCCGATCGCCTGCCAGAACGGCGGCAGCAGCGGGTACGGGTAGGCTCCGCCCGCGCTCGGATTGCCGAACACCACGATCACCAGGATCGCCAGGCCGATGCCGATGACGCCCAACAGCCCCTGGAAGGCCAGGGTGGTGGCGCCCACCGCGAAGACGGTCAGCGCGCCCAGGCCCCACAGCCCGAAGAGGCTGCCCGGCAACGCGCCGAGGATCGGGCCGACCACGATCGCCCCGGCCAGTCCGGCGGCGATCGCGTAGAGCGCCAGCGCGGCCAGCCGGATCACCGCCCGCTGCCGGTTGGCCGGGCGTGCCCCGGCGCTGATCGCCAGGATCGCGGCGCACAGGTAGCCGCCGACGCACCAGCCCACGACCAGGTAGAAGGCCGACAGGCTGCGGCCGTCGCCGGCGGCGGCCGGGATCACGTCCTGGGTGCGGACGGTCCGTCCCTGCTGCTTCTCGGCCGCCGTCACGATCGCCTCGACGGCCTGGGAGAGCGAGGCGCCGCCCCCGCTGGCGACCAGCAGCCGGTCGGTGGTGGCGCGCGGGTCGACGAGCAGCGCGGCGTCGAGGGTGCGGTCCTCGATCTGGCGCCGGGCGGCCTGCTCCGAGGCGGCCGGGCGCGGGTCCAGCGGTGCGCCCGGGAGCCGGTCGAGCTTTTGCACCAACTCCCCGCGGACCTGGGCGGGGGCCACCACGGCGAGCGGCACCCGGTCCGGCTTCGGGTGGTGGAAGGCGCCGGCGTACGACGTGATGAACGCGACCATCAGGCCCAGCACCCCGATCACCAGGAGCGCCGCCCGGGCCGTCACCGCGCTCTTCACCTCCTCGACGAAGGTCGGGCGGGTGCCGTCGTCGATCGTGGCCATGCGCCACTCCGTTCCGGGGTTCGCAGCTCTTCCAGGGGATTTATATCCTTTTTGATCGATATCTTCCGGATCGGATGTGCCCCGGGCGCGTGTTCGTACGAATGTTCGAAAGAAGCGTATGGTGGAGGAAGTGAAACGAGGGACGCGAATACAGCCGGGGGGCGTATGAGGTGCAGGAGGTGCGGATGCCCGGGTTCACGCATCTGCACACCGCTTCGGGCTTCTCGCTGCGCTACGGCGCCTCCCACCCGGAGCGGCTGGCCGAGCGCGCCGCCGAACGCGGGATGGACGCCCTCGCCCTGACCGACCGGGACGGGCTCTTCGGTGCCGTCCGGTTCGCCAAGGCCGCCGCCGCGGCCGGCGTCCGCCCGCTGTTCGGCGCCGAACTGGCCGTCGCGGACGGGGAGTTGGCGCCCCGCCCGGCCGCCCGCCCCCGCACCCCGGTCCGCGGCGGCGCCTTCCTCGACGAGTCCGCCGCCCGCGCCGTCTTCCTGGCCCGGGACGGCGCCGCCGGCTGGGCCGCCCTGTGCCGACTGGTCTCGGCCGCCCACGCGGGCCGCGCCGAACGGCCGGTACTGCCGCGGCACGCCCTGGACGCCGCCACCGACGCCCTGACCGTCCTGCTCGGGCCGGACTCCGAGGTCGGCCGGGCGCTGGCCGCCGCCCGCCCGGACCGCGCCGCGCGACTCCTCGCCCCCTGGCGCGAGCGGTACGGCGACGCGCTGTGCCTGGAGGTCGTCGACCACGGGCGCCCGGGCAGCGGCCCCGGTTCCCTGCGGCTGGCCGCCCGCACCCTCGGCTTCGCCGTCGACCAGGGCGTCCGCGCCGTCCTGAGCAACGCGGTCCGCTACGCCGACCCCGGCCAGGGCCCGGTCGCCGACGTCCTGGACTCCGCCCGCCGCCTGATACCGGTGGACCGGCGCCGCCCCGAGACCTGGGACGGCGGCGAGCGCTGGCTGAAGGACGCCGCCGCGATGGGCCGCGCCGCCGAGCGGATCGCCGAGGCGGCCGGCTTCCGGCGCGGCCAGGCCCACCGGCTGCTCGCCCTGACCGAGGAGAGCGCGGGGGAGTGCCGGGTGGACCCCCGAAGCGACATCGGGCTCGGCCGGATCCACTTCCCCGAACCCGCCCTGGTCGGCGCCGCGCACCGCACCGCCGCCCGGGTGCTGCGCTCCCGCTGCGCCGCCGCGATGGTGCTGCACGGCTACGACCGCGACCGCACCCGCTGGGCCCGGCTGCACGACGAGCTGCGCACCATCGAGCGGCTCGGCTACCCCTCGTACTTCCTGACGGTCGCTCAGGTCGTGGACGACGTCCGGGGCCTGGGGATCCGGGTGGCCGCCCGGGGCTCCGGCGCCGGGTCCCTGGTCAACCACCTGCTGGGCATCGCCCACGCCGACCCGGTCGCGCACGGGCTGCTGATGGAGCGGTTCCTGTCCGGGCGACGGGCCGCGCTGCCGGACATCGACATCGACGTCGAGTCGGCCCGCCGGCTGGAGGTCTACCACGCGATCTTCGACCGCTTCGGCGCCGAGCGGGTGGCGACCGTCGCGATGCCCGAGACCTACCGCGTCCGGCACGCCGTGCGGGACGTGGGCGCCGCCCTGGGCCTGGACCCGGCGCGGGTGGACCGGCTCGCCAAGGCGTTCCCGCACATCCGGGCCCGGGACGCCCGCGCCGCGCTGGCCGAGCTCCCCGAGCTGCGCGGGGTAAGGGAGGGCACCGACGAACGGCTGTGGCAGCTGGTCGAGGCGCTGGACGCGCTCCCCCGCGCGATGGCCATGCACCCGTGCGGGGTGCTGCTCTCCGACGCCACGCTGCTGGACCGCACCCCCGTCGTGCCCACCAGCGGCGAGGGGTTCGCGATGTCCCAGTTCGACAAGGACGACGTGGAGGACCTGGGACTGCTCAAGCTCGACGTGCTGGGCGTGCGGATGCAGTCCGCGATGGCGCACGCGGTCGCCGAGATCGGCCGGGCCACCGGGGTCCGCCTCGACCTGGACGACCCGGCGCAGGTGCCGCCCGGCGACCCGGCCACCTACGACCTGATCCGCTCGACCGAGACGCTGGGCTGCTTCCAGATCGAGTCGCCCGGCCAGCGCGACCTGGTCGGCCGGCTCCAGCCCGCCACCTTCCACGACCTGGTCGTCGACATCTCGCTGTTCCGGCCCGGCCCGGTCGCCGCCGACATGGTGCGCCCCTTCATCGAGGCCCGGCACGGCCGCGCGCCCGTCCGCTACCCCCACGCCGACCTCGCGGAACCGCTGCGCGAGACCTACGGGGTGGTGGTGTTCCACGAGCAGATCATCGAGATCCTGCGGATCATGACCGGATGCGACCGGGACGAGGCGGACGAACGGCGGCGCGCCCTGGCCGACGCGGAGGAGCAGGTCCGGGTGCGCGACTGGTTCGCCCGGCGGGCCGCCGGCCGCGGCTACGCCCCCGACGTCGTCGCGCACACCTGGGAGATCGTCGAGGCGTTCGGCGCGTACGGCTTCTGCAAGGCGCACGCGGTGGCGTTCGCGGTGCCCACCTACCAGTCCGCCTGGCTCAAGGCGCACCACCCGGCGGCCTTCTACGCCGGGCTGCTCACCCACGACCCCGGGATGTACCCCAAGCGGCTGCTGCTCGCGGACGCCCGGCGGCGCGGGGTGCCGGTGCTGCCGTTGGACGTGAACCGGTCGGCGGTCACCCATCGGATCGAACTGGTGTCCGGTCGGGAGGGTGCCCCGGACGTCTGGGGGCTGCGGCTGGCCTTCTGTGACGTGCACGGAATGAGCCACGTCGAGGCCGGGCGGATCGCGGACGGCCAGCCCTACCGCTCGCTCGCCGACCTCTGGCAGCGGGCCCGGCCGAGCCACCCGGTGGCCGAGCGCCTCGCCCGGGTCGGCGCCCTGGACGCCTTCGGCGCCAACCGCCGGGACCTGCTGCTGCACCTCGCCGAACTGCACCGGCACGGACGCGGCGTCCCCGGCGGGCAGTTGACGCTCCACCTGGACGGCCCGACGGGGCTCCCGCCCCGTCCGGGCGGAGCCGGGGACGGGGCGGAAGCCGAACGGGTCGAGCCCGCCGGTCTGCCCGACCTCAGCGACGTGGAGCGGCTCAGCGCCGAACTGGGCGTCCTCGGCATGGACGCCTCCCGCCATCTGATGGCCGACCACCGGGACTTCCTCGCCGAGTTGGGCGCGGTGCCGGCCCGGCTGCTGCGCGACGCCCGGCACGGCGACACGGTGCTGGTCGCCGGCGCCAAGGCGGCCACCCAGACCCCGCCGATCCGCTCCGGCCGCCGGGTCATCTTCACCACCCTCGACGACAGCACCGGCCTGGTCGACTGCGCCTTCTTCGATGACAGCCACGAGGCGTGCGCGCGGACCGTCTTCCACTCGTGGCTGCTGCTGGTGCGCGGCACGGTCCAGCGCCGCGGCCCGCGCAGCCTCAGCGTGGTCGGCAGCGCCGCCTGGAACCTCGCCGAACTGGTCGAACTCCGCCGCACCGGCGGCCTGGAGGCGGTCACCGCCCGGCTCGCCGCCGCACCGGAACCGGACCGTGCGCCCCGGGACGGCGCCCCGTCGGACGGCCCCGCCGGCGCGCCGGAGCCCTCCGGCGCGGGCACCGGCCGCACCATCCGCCTGGAGACCGGCTACGCACTGCACCCGTGGGCGGACCTGGCGCCGCCCGGCGAACGCGCCGCCACCGGCCGCAAGCTCTGGCACGCCAGCCCCGGGAGCGCCGGATGACCCCCACCCCGAAACCGCCCGCCGCCCCGCCGCCCCCGGCCGGTGGCCGACGGCCGCCCGGCACGCTGTACGTCCGCTTCCGGACCGCCGCCGGCGAGCCGGACGGGCCCGGCGGCCCCGTTGACGCTCGCCAGTACGAGCAACTGCTCGGCCTGCTGGGCCAGTTCACGCCCGTCATCCAGGCGCTGCCGCCGGACGCCGCGCTCGCCGACGTCCGCGGCGCGCTGCGCTACTTCGACCGGGACGCGGCGGGCATCGCCGCCCTCATCCGGCTGCGCGCCCTGGCCTGGCACGGCGTGCGGTGCACCATCGGCATCGGCGGCAACCCGCAGCTGGCCCGGATCGCGGCCCAGGACGCCCCGCCCGGCGGGATCCGGGCCGTGCCCGCCGACCCCCGGTCGGTCGCCGCCTTCCTCGACCGCCGCCCGGCCTCCGCGCTGTACGGCATCGGCCCCGCGGCGGCCCGCGCGCTGTCCGCCTACGGGCTCGACAGCGTCGGCCGGATCGCCGCCGCCCCGCCCGCCACCCTCCAGCGCATCCTGGGCGCCCGGGCCGGCCGGGCGGTCTCCGAACGGGCCCGGGGCATCGACCCCACCCCCGTCACCCCCAACGCCGCCACCCGCTCGATCGCCGCCGAACACCGCTTCCCCCACGACGAACTGGACCCGGACCGGCGCCGCCGGGCGCTGCTCTCGCTCGCCGACGAACTCGGCGCCCGGCTGCGCGCGGACGGCCGGGCGGCCCGCGCGCTCACCCTCACCGTCCGCTACGCCGACCGTTCCACCACGACCCGCACCCGACGGCTGGACGCGCCGACCGCGCACGGTCCCGCACTGACCGCGGCGGCCTACGCGCTGCACGCCGCCCTGGGCCTCCAGCGGGCCCGGGTGCGCACGCTGGCCCTGCGCGCCGAGGACCTGTGCCGCGCCGAACGCGCCGCGCGCCAACTGACCTTCGACCCCACCGACGACAAGGCGCACCGCATCGAAGCGGCCGTCGACCGCGCCCGGGCCCGCTTCGGCGCCGCGGCGGTGCGCCCCGCGGCGGCGCTCGGCCCGACGGCCCCCGGGCCGGACCGGCCGCCCCGCCCGTAGCGCCGCCCGTCATCTCCCCTGCACGCAACCGGCGTTGCGCACCCGGTGGCACGGTGTGGATCGGGTGCGGTTTCCTTCACCGTCACGCCACTGGTACGCCCTGCTTACCCGCCCGTAACTTACTTGGCAGTCACCACGTTGGCCTTGCGATCCGGATCGCAGGTGACCGGCTCACGGAGCACTCCGAAAAGCCCCTCACCCCGCAAGGAGCATCGTATGAAGCTGCGTTGGTCGAGACTGTGCGCAGTCCTCCCGGCGGCCGCCCTGGCCCTCGGACTCACCACGGCAACCCCCGCGGCGGCGTCCCCCACCGTCAGCAGCGGCTGGAACGACTTCTCGTGCAAGCCCTCCAGCGCCCACCCCCGTCCCGTCGTCCTCGTCCACGGCACCTTCGGCAACGCGGTCGACAACTGGCTCGGCCTCGCCCCCTACTTGGTCGCCCGCGGCTACTGCGTCTTCTCCCTGGACTACGGCCAACTGCCCGGCGTCCCGCTCTTCCACGGGCTCGGCCCGATCGACGCCTCGGCAGGCCAACTCGCCACGTACGTCGACCGGGTGCGGGCCGCGACCGGCGCGGGCAAGGTGGACCTCGTCGGGCACTCGCAGGGCGGCATGATGCCCCGGGTCTACCTGAAGTTCCACGGCGGCGCGGACAAGGTGCACACGCTGGTGGGGCTGGCCCCCGACAACCACGGCACCACCCTCGACGGCCTGACCAAGCTGCTGGACCTCTTCCCCGGCGCCAAGCAGTACCTCGACGAGTTCACCCCGGGCCTGACCGACCAGGTCACCGGGTCCGCCGTCCTGAACCGCCTCAACGCCGGCGGCGACACCCTCCCCGGCATCCACTACACCGTCATCGCCACCAAGTACGACGAGGTCGTGACGCCCTACACCTCGGGCTTCCTCAAGGGTTCCGACGTGCACAACGTCGTGCTCCAGGACCTGTGCGCCCTCGACCTCTCCGAGCACGTGGCCATCGGGACGGTCGACCGGATCGCCTTCCACGAGACCGCCAACGCGCTCGACCCGGCACACGCCACCCCGACCACCTGCGCCTCGGCCGCGAGTTGAGCGCCGGCCCGGCCCGCGGTCGGCGCGCGGGCCGGGCCGCGGGCCGGGTGTCTGCCCGGGCGGTTCAGTGGGGGCCCCGGCCCGTCCGGCGCAGCGTCAGGAAGGCGCCGGACGCGCCCGCCAGCACCACCGGGATCAGCAGCAGCCACCCGGAGAAGGCGAGCACCGCGGCCGTGAGCACGGAACTGGCCAGCCCGCCGTACCAGAGCGGGGTGCGCCGGGGCAGCAGCACCGACGCGGCGACCAGCCCCGCCAGCGTCACCGCGGCCAGGCAGGTGGCGGTGGCCCGCATCAGCAGGTCCAGGTCGACGGCGCCGATCCCGGCCGGCACCGCGAGCACCGCCGCCACCCCGCCCAGCACCGCCAGCGACCGGCGCGGCACCTCGCCCGGCGCGCCGCCCTTCGCCATCCAGCGGGGTGCGGCGCCGTCCCGGCCGAGCGCCGCGCCGAGCCGGGAGGCCCCGGCCAGATAGGAGTTGACCGCCCCGAAGGTCAGGAACAGCGCCGCCGCGGCCGCCACCGGGCGGGCGGCGGTGCCCACGCTCTGGGCGAGCAGCGCGGTCAGCGGGGTGTCGGTCTTTGCGGCGGCCGGACCCAGCGCCCCGACGGTGGTGACCGCCAGCCCCAGGTACAGCACGGTGATCACGGCGAGCGTGCGGCGGGTCACCCGCGGCAGGTCCCGGGCCGGATCGGCGAACTCGCCCGAGAGGTGGCTGGCCGCCTCCCAGCCGGCGAACGCGAAGAACAGCACCGACGCCGCCGACCCCACCGACGTCCACCCCCCGGGCAGGAACGGGGTGAAGTGGCCGGCGGACACCCGGGGCGCGGCGGCCAGCACCGTGCACAGCAGCACCGCCGCCAGCAGCCCGCCGAGCAGCAGTTGCACCCGGCCGGACATCCGCAGCCCGACCGCGTTGGAGACCAGCGCCCCCACCAGCACCGCCGCGCCGACCGCGGCCGCACCGGTCGGGCCCCAGCCGGCCGCGTCGGCCACGTACTTCCCGCCGATCCAGGCGGCCGAGACCACCCCCAGCGGCACCGCCCCGTAGAACCACCACCCGACCATCGCCGCGGCGCGCGGTCCGATCGCCCGATGGACGTACGTGGCGACGCCCCCGCCGTCGGGGAACCGCGCGCCCAGCGCCGCGAACGACGCGGCCACCGGGACGCACATGGCGAGCAGGACGACCCAGGCCAGCAGGGAGGCCGGACCGGCCGCGGCGGCGGCCAGCGACGGCAGCGTCAGCACGCCGGGCCCCAGCACGGCACCGGCGCACAGCGCGGTACCGCTGCCGATACCCAGCCGCCGTACATCCGGCCGTGGAGAAGCAGTAAGAGATGTTTCTTGTACGGACACAGCCGCAGACGCTAATAGGAACTTTGATCATAATGCGGTTGCGTCGAACTAAATTCGGTGTCGGTCGCGATCATGGGCGCATGGACGACATTGATTCGGCGATTGTCCGGGAACTCCAGCGCGATGCACGGCAGACCAACCGCGAACTGGCCGGCAAACTGAACATCGCCCCCTCGACCTGCCTGGAGCGGGTCCGTGCCCTGCGCGCCCGCGGGGTGATCACCGGCTACCGCGCGACGGTCGACCTGCGCGCCCTCAACCGCCCCGTGCAGGCGCTGCTGACGGTCCGGATCCGGCCGATGAACCGCGAGGTGATCGAGCGGTTCAAGGCGTTCTTGACCTCGCTGCCCGAGGTGCTCAACGTCTACGTCGTGGCGGGCGGCGACGACTTCCTGGTGCACGTCGCGGTCCCGGACGTGGACCGGCTGCACGCCCTGCTGATGGACCGGATCTTCAAGCGCCGGGAAGTCGTCGACTGTCGCAGTTCGGTGATCTACCAGCACGTCGCCAACGACGTCGTCGAGCCGCTGCCGCCCGAGCGGTCCTGAGGGGACGAAGGACGCACCCGGGCGCCCGCCGCGGACGGCCCGACCCGTGGCGGGCCGGGCCGGCGCGCTTCCTACCGGCGGACGGCCCGGCGGCGGGCCGTCGTGAACAGCACGGCGGCGCCCACCGCGAGCACCGCGGCGCCCCCGATCGCCAGCGCGGCGGTGCTGCCGTCGCCGCCCGTCTCGGCCAGGTGCCTGCCGTCGACCGGCTTCGCCGCACCGTCCGGGTGCGCACCGCCCGCCGCGGAACCGGCGTCCGCCGCGGGAGCCGGGCCGTCGGCCGGTGCCGCGCCGGACGGCTGCCGGTGGCCGTCGCCCATGGCGTGGTCGTGCCGGCCCATGTCCATCGAGGACTTGTCGGCGCCCGCCGCGATCTGACGGTCGGTCGGCGCGGACGCGCTCGGCGCCGGCGTCGACGGGCCGCCGCCGCCGTCCTTGCCGAAGACCACGTCGGAGCAGGTGTAGAAGGCTTCCGGGCTGTCCGAGCGCTGCCAGATGCTGTAGACGAGGTGCCGGCCGGACCGGGCGGGCACCGTGCCGTCGAAGACGTAACTGCCGTCGGTCAGCGTCGGGTCGGTGACCTTGGCGAACGGCTGCGCCTCCAGGTCCGACCACTTCAGCGGCTTCGTCGGGTCGTAGCCGTCCTTGGTGAGGTACAGCTCGAACGTGCCCTTGTGCGGGGCGGTCGCCTTGTAGTGGAAGGTGTGCTTGCCGGCCTTCATCGGGGTGGACGGCCAGTCGGCGCGCGGCAGGTCCAGCCCCTTGTACTCGTCGTTGCCGGCGCTGCACAGCTTCCCGTCCGGGATGCGCTCCTTCGACTTGCCGCCGGCGGCGCCGTCCCGTACGCCGTTCCAGTCGTACAGCGCCTGCGCGCCGCCGACCTGCACGGCGGCCTTGCAGGCGGCGGACTGCGGACTCTCGGGGCCCTCCGCGTAGCAGGCGGAGACCCGGCTGACCGGGTCCGACATCGACCCGTGCGCGGCGGCCGGGGTCGCGGTGAGCACGGTGAGCGCCACGGGGGCGAGGCCGAACAGGGCGATCCCGGCGGCCTTGCGGCGAACGGTCATCGTGGGGGTCTCCTTCATCGGGTGCGTCGGGTGCGTCGGGTGCGTCGGGTGCGTCGGGTGCGTCGGGTGCGTCGGGTGCGTCGGGTGCGGCCGCGCGGCACCGGCCGGCGCCCGGCGGGGGCTCGGTCGGGACGGGGGTGCCGCGCGGACGGGTGCACCGGCGGTGGGGGGTCGGTCCGTGGCCGGCACCGGTGCCGCCCCCCGGAGAACGGCACCGGCACGTCCACGAACCCGCCGTGCGCCACCGAAGCTAGCCGCCCTGAACAGCGGATTTGAGGCCCGAAGGGCGATCCGGCGGATCCTTATGGTCGCGTTAAGGAAGGGCTAAGCGGGAGCACAGGAAACGCCGCGCGGGGGCCGGCAGTTGAGGCGTCGGCGGGCCGTGGGCGTGGGGGGAAGTCCACCCTCCCAGGGCCCGGGGCGACCACGCCGGGCGAGGCGCCGCGCGGAGCGCCCGGCGCGGCGGCGCACGACATGACAGTGCCTGCGAACGAGCGCAAGCTGGGAGGAGTGCGGGGGCGCCCGGCGGGCGAGCCCTGCGCGCGGCGTCGGGCCCGCCGGAGGTTGCGACGTTCCACCCCGGAACGTCCCAACGAGTGCGCCGGGTGCGGGGAGACAAGGGGTCACTCATGCCGCGATCCATGCGCGCGCTCGTAGCCGGCGGGGTCGGCGAGCCGCTCGACGTCCTGCGGCTGGAGTCCCGGCCCGTTCCCACGGCAGCGGCCGGCCAGGTGCTGATCCGCGTGACGGCGGCCCCGATCCACGCCAGCGATCTGCACGTGCTGCGCGGTCGCTACGGCTTCACCCCCGAATTCCCCACCGTCGGGGGGCACATGGAGTGCGTGGGCCGCATCGAGGCCCTGGGACCGGACGTCGGAGGGTGGCAGGTCGGCCAGCGCGTGGTGGCCGTCGCCGTCCCGGCCGTCCCCGGGCCGCGGACGCCCGGGACCTGGCAGGAGTACCGCGTCGCCGAGGTGCACAGGCTCGTGGCGGTCCCCGACCGGCTGGACGACTCCCGCGCCTGTCAACTCGCCGTCAACCCGTTGACCGCGCTGCTCCTGGTCACCCGCGAACTCGACGCCCGGCCGGGGGAGTGGCTGGTGCAGACGGCGGCGGGCTCCACCGTCGGCCGGCTCGTCATCCAGCTGGCCAGGCACCTGGGCGTGCGCACGATCGACGTGGTGCGGCGGCGCGACGCCGTCGAGGAGATCACGGCGCTCGGTGGCGACGCGGTCGTGTGCACCGAGGACGAGGACCTGGTGCGGCGGGTGGCGGAGATCGCCGGACCGGCCGGCGTGCGCAAGGCCGTCGACTGCGTCGCGGGCCAGGTGGGTGCCCAGGTGTCCCGGGCACTGGCTCCGGGCGGCGAGGTCGTGGTCTACGGCGCGCTCGCCACCCACCGACAGACCGACCCGGCGGCGCTGACGATTCCGCTGCCGGTGCGCTCGCTCATCTACGAGACCAAAGTGGTCCGTGGCTTCTGGCTGAACCGCTGGTTCGGCACGACCTCGCCCACGGATGCGCTGCGCGCACTGTCCGAGGTCCGCGACCTCGTCGCCGACGAGGTGCTGAGCATCCCCCCGGGCCGGCCGTTCCCCCTCGAACGCTTCCCCGAGGCCCTCGCGTGCGCCGAGGCGCCCGCGCACGGCGCCAAACCGTTCCTCGTCCTCGACGACGGCCGGGACCGGAGCGGGGCGCGGGGCGACGCGTAGGACGCCGCCCCGCCCGTGCGACTCCCTGCCGGGCGCCCCGCCCGTGCGCCGGCCGACCGGTGCCCACCACCTCCACCGGTGCGCCGGGCGGTGCCGGTCACGGGCCCGCCGGGTCGTCGAAGGCGTCGACGAGCGCGTCGAGCGTCTTCGCGGCCGGGCTCTCGGTGACCGCGTCCAGGGGGAGTTCGGCCCAGATGAACTTGCCCTGCGGGGTGTAGCGGGTGCCCCACCGCCGGGCGTACCGGGCGATCAGGAACAGCCCGCGGCCGCCCTCGTCGGTGGTCCGGGCGTGCCGCAGGTGCGGTGCGGTGCTGCTGCCGTCGGACACCTCGCAGATCAACGCCTCCGCGCGGATCATCCGCAGCCCGATCGGGCCGGAGGCGTGCCGGATGGCGTTGGTGACCAGTTCGCTGACGATCAGTTCGGCGGAGAACTCCAGTTCCGCCAGGCCCCACCGGGCCAGCTGGTCGGCGGCGGACCGGCGGGCCGCGCCGACCGCCGAGGGGTCCGCTGCGACGTCCCAGGCGGCCAGCTGCTCCTGCGGCACGGCCCGGGTGCGGGCCAGCAGCAGGGCCACGTCGTCCACCGGCCGGGTGCCGGGCAGGCTGCTGACGACCCGTTCGCACAGCTCCTCCAGCGGGGCCTGGGGTTCGGCCAGCGCGGTCCGCAGCCGGGTGATCCCGCCGTCCAGGTCGAGTGCCTTCCCCAGGAGCAGCCCGTTGGTGTACAGCGCCAGCAAACTGCCTTCGGGCAGCGGCAGTTCGACGGATTCGAAGGGCATCCCGCCCAGCCCCAGCGGCGGCCCGGTGGGCAGCTCCAGCAGTTGGCAGCCGCCGGCGGGGCTGACCAACAGGGGCGTGGGGTGCCCGGCCCGGGCCAGGGTGCAGCTGCAGGCGACCGGGTCGTAGACCGCGTACAGGCAGGTCGCCCCGATCACCCCGTCGTCGCTGTGTGCGTCGTGCGCGACGCGGTTCACCATGTCGTCCAGGTGGGCCAGCACCTCCTCGGGGGCCAGGTCGAGGCCGGCCAGCGCCTGCACGGCGGCCCGCAGTCGGCCCATCGTGGCGGCGGCGTGCACCCCGTGCCCGACCACGTCGCCGACCACCAGCGCCACCCGCGCCCCGGACAGCGGGATCACGTCGAACCAGTCCCCGCCCACCCCGGACTGCGAATCGGCCGGCAGGTAGCGGTAGGCCGCGTCCACCGCGCTCTGCTCGGGCAGGTCGCGCGGCAGCAGGCTGCGTTGCAGGGTGAGCGCCGCGGAGTGCTCCCGGGTGTACCGGCGGGCGTTGTCGATCGAGATCGCCGCGCGGGTGACGAACTCCTCGGCCAGGACCAGGTCGTCGGGCTGGAACGGGCCGGTGGGCCGCCAGCGGGCGAAGGTGGCCGCGCCCAGGAAGCTCCCCCGGGCCCGCAGCGGCACCACCATCAGCGAGTGGAAGCCCAGTGCGCGCAGCCGCCCGGCCCGCACCGGGTCGTCGGCCGCCCAGTCGGCGCGGTCCAGGTCCAGTTCCGGCAGCAGCACCGACTCGCCCCCGGTCAGGCTCAGCACCACCGGCGCCGACGGCGGGTACGCGGTCCGCGCCCCGACCGCGATCACCGCCTCCGGGCACCCCGCCCGCACGGACTGCTGCCCGGCCCGGCGCACGCTGAGCAACGCGGCGGGCTCGACCGGGCCGGCCGCCGGCTCCTCGCCGGTGAGCATCGCGTCGAGCAGGTCGACGGTGACGAAGTCGGCGAGGTCCGGCACCGCGACGTCGGCCAGCTCCTGGGCGGTCTGCCAGACGTCCAGGGAGCCGCCGATCCGCTCGCCGGCGCGGTTGAGCAGCGCCATCCGCTGGCGGGCGCGGTAGCTCTCGGTGACGTCGAGGACCATGTAGCAGATGCCGAGGACCTGGCCGGACTCGTCCTCCAGGCGGAAGAAGGACGTGGAGTAGGCGTGTTCGTGCTGCGGGTCGGACTCCGGGCGTCCGAGGTACTCGTAGCCCATGGACGGCACGCCGGTCCGCAGCACCCGCCGCATCTCCGCCTCGACGGACTCCACCGCCAGGTACGGCAGGACGTCGCTCAGCCGCTTGCCCAGCCGCTCGGCGCGCGGGGTGCCGCCCATCCGTTCCAGGGCGTCGTTGAGCCAGACGTAGCGGAGTTCCGGGTCGAGCATGGCCACCCCGATCGGGGACAGCCGCAGGATCCCGTTCAGCAGCGAGCGGCTCGCCCCCGACCAGGGCGTCCACGCCACCTCGGCGGCCAGCACCAGCCGCGCGGCCGGGTCCGGGCCGGCCAGTACCGGCAGCACCCGCACGTCCAGGTCGAGCCGGTGTCCGGCGCGGTCGCGCACCGCGACCAGTCCGCTCCAGCCGCCCTCCGCCGCGAGCCGGTGCCGCCAGGCCCGCTCCCCGGGCACCGCCCGGGCGTCCGCCGCGGCGAACAGCTCCGCCAGCGGCCGACCCAGCGCCCGGGCCGACACGTGACCGAGCAACCGCTCGGCGCCCCCGGTCCAGCCCCGCACCACCCCCGCCCGATCGGCCAGCACCACGGCGGTCCGGGTGAGGTCGAAGGCACCGTCGCCAGGAAGGCGGCTGCTCGGGGAGGCGCTCATACAAGACCGATCCACTGCCGGCTCCACACCCTGCGAAGGCCCGGTCCACCGGGCCGCCACCGCGTACCACCAGCGCCTCCCACGGTACTCCGGGAACCCGCCGGGGCGCTTGTGCAGCCGGCCCCCGCACCGCCCGGTCGCCGCCGCCGGCGCGGCCCGTTGTCAGTGCCCGCTGGCACCCTCGGACCATGAGCGCCCCCACCCCCGCCGACCCGGCGCCACCGCCGCCCGTTCCGTCCGCCGCCTACTGGGAGGCCGCCGCCGCGACCTACGACACCGAGCCCGACCACGGCCTGCGGGACCCGGCCGTCCGTGCCGCCTGGGCCGCCCGGCTGCGCAGCTGGCTGCCCGCCGAACCCTCCGAGGTCCTCGACCTCGGGTGCGGCACCGGCAGCCTGGCCCTGCTCGCCGCCGAGCAGGGCCACCGGGTCACCGGGGTCGACCGCTCGCCGGCCATGCTCGCCCGCGCCCGGACGAAGCTCGCCGGCCGATCCGCCCGGTTCGTCGTCGGCGACGCCGGCCGACCCCCTTTCGGTCGGCGGCGGTTCGACGTGGTCCTGGTGCGGCACGTGCTGTGGGCGCTTTCGGACCCGGCGGCCGTCCTCCGGCGCTGGGCGGGGCTGCTGGCCCCCGGCGGCCGCCTGGTGCTCGTCGAGGGCCGCTGGGGCGAGTCCGCCCCCGTGGGCCTCTCCGTCGCCGAACTCACCGCGCTGACCGGCCCGTTGGCGGCCCGCACCGAGCTCGACCCGCTGTCCGCCGACCCGACGCTGTGGGGCCGGGAGGTGCGCGACGAGCGGTACGCGATGGTCGTGCGGGTGGCGGCGGGGCGGGCCGCGCCCCGGCCGCGCCACACCGAAATCGTCGACGTCCACCTGGTGCTCCGCCGCGGCGACGAGGTGCTGTTGGCCCGCCGCGCGGGGACCGGCTACGCGGACGGCCTGCTCAACTGTCCCTCCGGGCACGCCGAGGACGGCGAGGACGTCCGCGCCGCGCTCCTGCGCGAGGCCGCGGAGGAGCTGGGGCTGCGCCTGGCGCCAGAGGACGTGCGGGTGGCGCTGGTGATGCAGCACTGCGCGCCGCCGCCCGCGCGGCCCCGGATCGGCTGGTTCTTCGAGGCGGCGTACGGGGCGGGCGGCGAACCGCACAACCGCGAACCGGACAAGTGCGCGGGGCTGGCGTGGTACCCGCTCGACGCCCTGCCGGACGACATGGTCGCCTACTGCCGCGCCGGGTTGGAGGGGCTGCGCGCGGGCCACCGCTTCCTGCTCCACTGGCACCGGCCCGGCGACGCCGTCGCCCACGACCCGGCCGGCCCGGGCCGCGCGGTCGCCCTGGACGGCGGGGGCGGCGGGGGCGGCGCCGCGCCGTGAGGGCCGCCCCCGCCCGGTGCGTTTCCGCCCCGGCTCACCCCCGCCCCCACTCCCGCACGTGCCGCACCTCTCCGCCGCACCGCCGGTAGCCGAACGCGCGGTTGATGGCCAGCATGGCGGCGTTGGTGACGTCGTTGCCGGTGAGGGCCTCGGTGCAGCCGGCGTCCCGGGCGCGGCGCAGGGCGTCGGTCGTGGCGAGCCTGGCCAGGCCCCGGCCGCGGAAGGCGCGGCGGCAGCCGGTCATGAGGGTCGCGTAGCGGCCCCGGTCGTCGGTGGCGGCCACGGTGTACGCGGCGACCGCGCCGTCGACGGTGACCACCGTGGTCAGGCCCAGGTCGACGTCGGGATGCTCCCAGGTGGTGCGCAGCCAGTCCGGGTAGCTGACGGCGTCGGCGGCGACGTCGGCCGGTTGGTCCGCGGCGGCCTCCGCGTCCGCCGCGTACACGGGGCGCGGATCGGCCCCGAAGTCCGCGCCGGTGCACAGGCCGACGCCCGGCGGGAGGGCGGCGGGCAGCGGCGGGAGCGCGGCCTGCGCGAGGGCGAGCCGGAGGAAGTCGGCGCGGCGGGTGGGGCGGTAGCCGTGCCGCGCGGCGAAGGCCAGCGAACGGGGTTCGTCCACGGTCCGGGCGTGGCCGCGGCGCATGCCGAGCGCGCTCAGGTGCGCCTCGCCGGCGGCCAGCAGCGCGCTGCCCGCGCCGCGCCCCCGGTGGTCGGGGTGGACGAGGGCGGTGACCAGTCCCTGCCCCGGCAGGCCGGCCTGGTGCAGCAGCCCGGCGTTGAGCTGGCCGACCACCCGGCCGTCGCGTACGGCGACCAGCGCGCGCAGCCGTTGCGCAGGGGGCGCCGCGGCGACCTGCCAGGCGACGCCCTGCGGGGTCGCGAGCAGGAACGGCACGGCGGCCCGGCGCAGGTCGGCGACGGCCTTGGCGTCGGCGGGGCGGAAGTCGCGCACGGTGAGCGTCATGGTCGCGCACGGTACGCCGGTGCGGCCCGCTGCACCGCGCCATTTTCCGGGCCGCGACGGCGGGTCGGGGCGGGCCCGCCGGCTGCCCCGACCGGGCGTCGCACGGGTGCCGGGCCGGCGCCGGTCCGGTGAACGGTGGCGGCGTGGCTCATTCCGGACGGTCGCCCCGACGTATAGGTGGCCACTGCAACTACCCGGGCGTACGGTGATCGCGCAGGCCGCCGCCGGGAACGCGCGCGGCCCGGCGTACCCCGAAGGAGGAGCCGCCAGCATGTGCGGAATCACCGGATGGATCTCCTACGACAACGACCTCACCACCCAACGCCCCACCCTTGAGGCGATGACCCGGACCATGGCCTGCCGCGGCCCCGACGCCGGCGGCATATGGCTCGGCCCGCACGCCGCGTTGGGGCACCGCCGGCTCGCCGTCATCGACATCGACGGCGGCAAGCAACCGATGAGCGTCGCACACGACGGCCGCACCCTGATCGTCACGACCTACAGCGGCGAGGTCTACAACTACCGGGAACTGCGCGCCGAGTTGACGCAACTGGGCCACGCCTTCCGGACGAACAGCGACACCGAGGTCGTGCTGCACGCCTACCTGGAGTGGGGCGAGGCGTTCGTCGAGCGCCTCAACGGCATGTACGCCTTCGCGCTCTGGGACCCGCGCACCGAGCACCTCCTGCTGGTCCGCGACCGGATGGGCATCAAGCCGCTCTTCTACTACCCGACCCGCGACGGCGTCCTCTTCGGCTCGGAGCCCAAGGCGGTGCACGCCCACCCGGACGTCCGCCCGGCCGTCGACGCCGAGGGCCTCGCCGAACTGATCACCTTCACCAAGACGCCCGGCCACGCCGTCTACAAGGGCCTGCACGAGGTCCGCCCCGGGCACGTGGTCCGCGTCGACCGCAACGGCGTCCACGTCAGCCGCTACTGGGCCCTCGAAGCCCGCGAGCACACCGACGACCTGGACACCACCGTCGCCCGCGTCCGGGAGCTGCTCGACGACATCGTCGCCCGCCAGCTGATCGCCGACGTGCCGCTGTGCACCCTGCTCTCCGGCGGCCTGGACTCCTCCGCGATCACCGCGCTCTCCGCCAAGGCGCTGGCCGCCCAGGGCAGCGGCCCGGTCCGCTCGTTCGCCGTCGACTTCACCGGCTACACCGAGAACTTCACCCCCGACGACCTGCGCGGCACCCCCGACGGCCCGTACGCGCACGCCCTGGCCGAACACGTCGGCTCCGACCACCACGACATCGTGCTGGACACCGCCGCCCTGATGGACCCCGGCCACCGCGCCGCGGTGCTGGCCGCCCGCGACCTGCCCAACGGGTTCGGCGACGGCGACACCTCGCTCTACCTGCTGTTCAAGGCGGTCCGCGAGCAGTCCACGGTCGCCCTGTCCGGCGAGTCGGCGGACGAGGTCTTCGGCGGCTACCGCTGGTTCCACGACCCGGAGTCGGTCTACGCCGACACCTTCCCCTGGGTCGCCGCCGGCCTGTCCGGCCGGTTCTCCGGCGGCAACTCGGTCCGCGAGGCGCTCCTGGACCGCGCCCTGCTCAAGCGGCTGGACCTGCCCGGCTACGAGCAGCAGCGCTACCGCGAGGCGCTCGCCGAAGTCCCCTACCTGGACGGCGACACCGGCCACCAGCGCCGGATGCGCGAGGTCAGCTACCTGCACCTGACCCGCTTCGTGCAGATCCTCCTGGACCGCAAGGACCGCGCCAGCATGGCCGTCGGCCTGGAGGTCCGGGTGCCGTTCTGCGACCACCGCCTGGTCGACTACGTCTTCAACACCCCGTGGGCGATGAAGACGTTCGACGGCCGGGAGAAGTCGCTGCTGCGCGCCGCCACCCGCGACGTGCTGCCCGACCTGGTCGCCGACCGCGTCAAGAGCCCCTACCCGAGCACCCAGGATCCGGGCTACAACGAGGCGCTGCGCAGCGAGCTCAAGGAGCTGGCCGCGGACCGCGACGCCCCCGTCCGCCCGCTGCTGGACTCCGAGGTGCTCGCCGCGGCCACCGCCGCCGGCGCCGACCACGACGTCCGCCCCGCTGCCGAACTCGTCCTTGGCATGGACGCCTGGCTGCGCACCACCGGAACCACCCTGGAGCTGTAGGCCGCCGCGGCCCCCTCTCCGGGCACGGTGGCCGCTCCTGACGCACAATGGATGCGACAAAACCGCGCACCCCGCGCCGGCGGACGCGCGCACCCCGCGCACCCGCCGCCCGCGTCACCACCAGCACCAGGAGCGCCACCGTGTCCCCGCAGTCCCTGACGATCACCATCGACCCGGCGGCGGCCGAGGCCCCGTTCGAACAGGTCCGCACGCAGATCGCCGACCAGGCCCGCACCGGCACCCTGCCGGTCGGCCACAAACTCCCCACCGTCCGCGGCCTCGCCGAGGACCTGGGCCTGGCCGCCAACACCGTCGCCAAGGCGTACCGGGCCCTGGAGACCGACGGGGTGATCGAGACCCGCGGCCGCAACGGCAGCTTCGTCGCCGCGGCCGGCGACGCCGCCGACAAGGAGGCCGCCGCGGCCGCCGCGGCCTACGCCCACCGCGCCCAGCGGCTCGGCCTGGACCGCACCGCCGCGCTCGCCGCCGTCACCGACGCACTGCGCGCCACCTACGACAGCGGAGCCTGAGGAAGCCCGCGGCACCGCGCACCAACCGGCCCGCGACCGGGGCCCACCCGGCAGCCCGGTCCGTGCCCCGCCCCAGCACCGGAGGAGACCATGCCCAGCCGGCTCGCCCTCGTCCGACGCCCCGGCCCCCGCCTCGCCGAGGGCCTGGTCACCCACCTCGACCGGCAACCCGTGGACCCCGCGCTGGCCCTGCACCAGTGGGAGACCTACGTCCAGGTGCTGCGCGACCACGGCTGGCGGACCACCGAGGTGGCGCCCGCCGACGACTGCCCCGACGCGGTCTTCGTCGAGGACACCATGGTCGTCTTCCGCAACGTCGCCCTGCTCGCCCGCTCCGGCGCCGAGTCCCGCCGCCCCGAGCTCCCGGCCGCCCGCGAGGCCGCCGCGGCGCTGGGCTGCTCCCTCAACGCCGTCCGCGCCCCCGGCACGCTCGACGGCGGCGATGTCCTCAAGGTCGGGGACACCGTGTACGTCGGCCGCGGCTGCCGCACCAACGCCGAGGGCGTGCGCCAACTGCGCGCCGCCTTCGAGCCGCTGGGCGCCCGGGTGGTCGCGGTGCCGCACCGGCGGGTGCTGCACCTGAAGTCGGCGGTCACCGCCCTGCCCGACGGCACCGTCATCGGCTACCTGCCGTTCGTCGAGGACCCCTCGGTCTTCCCGCAGTTCCGGCCGGTCCTGGAGGAGGCGGGCGCGCACGTGGTCCTCCTGGGCGGCGACGCGCTCCTGATGGCCGCCTCCGCACCCCGCACCGCCCGGCTGTTCACCCGGCTCGGCTACCGCCCGGTGCCGGTCGACATCAGCGAGTTCGAGAAGCGCGAGGGCTGCGTCACCTGTCTGTCGGTGCGCCTGCGCGACCTGGTGGAGGATCCGGGACGGAGGTGACGCGACGTCACCCCGACGACGGGCCGGGGCATCCTTGCCCCATGAGCAACCTCGACCTCCGCCCCACCCCCACCCGCTGCGGCGGCAACCGCCACACCGGCCCGGTCCGCGAACTCCAGCCCGGCAAGCAGGTCCCGCTCGGCGAGAGCACCCTGGTCCGCCGCCTCCTGCCCAACCTGGGCCGCCGCATGGTCGGCGCCTGGTGCTTCGTGGACCACTACGGCCCCGACGACATCGCGGACGAGCCCGGCATGCAGGTCCCGCCGCACCCGCACATCGGCCTCCAGACCGTCAGCTGGCTGCGCGCAGGCGAGGTCCTGCACCGGGACAGCCTGGGCTCCCTCCAGACGGTGCGCCCCGGCGAACTGGGCCTGATGACCGCGGGCCGCGCCATCGCCCACTCCGAGGAGTCGCCGCGCCACCACCCCGACGTCCTGCACGGCGCCCAGCTCTGGGTGGCGCTGCCCGACGCGCACCGGGCCACCGCCCCCGCCTTCGAGCACCACGCGGACCTGCCCGTCGTCACCGGCGGCGGCGGGCTGCGCGCCACCGTCTTCATGGGCGAACTGGCCGGTGCGGCCTCGCCGGGCACCACCTACACCCCCCTGGTCGGCGCCGACCTCGCCCTCGCCGCCGGCACCGACGCCCGGCTGCCCCTCGACCCGGACTTCGAGTACGCCGCACTGACCATCGCGGGCGCCCCCGAGGTCGACGGCGTCCCGCTGACGCCCGGTTCGCTGCTCTACCTCGGGTGCGGCCGCACCGACCTCCCGGTGCGCGCCGCCGAAGCCGGCGACCTGCTGCTCCTCGGCGGCGAACCCTTCGAGGAGGAGATCGTCATGTGGTGGAACTTCGTCGGGCGCACCGGCGACGAGATCGCCGCCGCCCGTGCGGCGTGGAACGCCGGCGGCGAGGGCTTCGGCACCGTCCGCGGCTACGCCGGTGACCGGCTGCTCGCCCCGGAACTCCCGCCGGTCCCGCTCAAGCCGCGCGGCCGGGCCCGCTGACCCGGCCGGGCACCGGCGGCCCGGACGCCCTGTAACGCCGTTACTGACGCCACGTCCCGAGGTCGTGTCCCCAGAGATCGCGCCGCGGCCGCGGGCACGTTGGGGGCGTGCCCCGAGGGCGTGCCGCGTGCCCGGGGAGCGGGCCGGGCCCCGAGCGGTCCGTGGACGGTCGGCGTGCGGTCCGTGCGCCGCGGACGCGCCCTGTCCGCGCCGGTCGGGGCCTGCCTAGGGTGGTCCGCCGTGCGACGTCGTGGTGGGGAACGTCAGGGGCGTGCCGGGCCGGAGCGGGCGGCCGACGGGCGCCCGCAGGGGCACCGGGGGACGGCCTTCGGGGTGGCGGTGGTGGTCGGGGTGGCGGCGTTGGCGCTGCTGTTGGTGATGTGCGGGGCGGGCGGCGCGCACGGGGTGCCGCCGCCCCGGCCGGGGCGCCCACTGACGGCGCAATGGCCCGGCGTCGCCCCCACCGGTGCGGAGACTGGCCGGACGCCGACCCGAGGTGCCCGGTGGAAGGAGCCGCATCCGTGGAGCCGCCGACCGGAGCCGCCCTGACGGTGGTCATGGTGTGCCTGACCGTGGTGACCGGAGTGCTCGACGCCGCCAGCTTCCTGACCCTCGGTCACGTCTTCACCGCCACCCAGACCGGCAACCTGCTCTTCCTCGGCTTCGGCATCGCCCGACAGGGCGGGCTGCCGGTGGCCGCCACGGTGATCTCGCTGGGCGCGTTCCTGGCCGGGGCGGTGGCCGGGGCGCGGGTGGAGTCCGCCCTGGCCCGGCGCCGGCGCCCGTGGTTCCCGGTCGCCCTGCTTCTTGAGGCGGCGCTGCTGGTCGGTGCGGCGGTGGCCAGTTGGGGCACCGGTGCGGCCCGGGGGCTGACGGACGAGCAGCGCTACCTGGCCATCGCCCTGATGGCGGCGGCGATGGGCATGCGCAACGTCACCGCGCTGCGGGTGGGCGCCGCGGACCTCAGCACGACGGTGGAGACCCGCGCGATGACGGCCCTGGTGAGCGGCTCGGTGTTGGGCGGCGATCGTCGGCTGGGCTACGGCAGCCACGCCGTGCCCCGCCGGCTGACGTCGGTGGGCGCGATGCTGCTGGGCGGGCTGCTGGGGGCGTGGCTGATCGGGCTGGGCACCCGCACCTCGCTGGTGGTGCTGCTGGCGGCGGTGACCGTGGCGGCCACCGCCCTCCTCGTCCCGGGGCTCGCGCACGGGCGCAGCGCCGACGGCTGACCGGTCAGCCGTCGACGCTGCGCCCCTTGGGACGGGGCGCGCGCAGGGCACCCCGCGCGCGCCGCGGTGCCTTACGGGACGAGCTTCAGCAGCTTGTTGGGCGAGCCGCTGCCGGGGCCGGTCACGACCCCGGAGGTGGCGCCGTTCACCAGGGCCGTGGCGACCTGGGCCGGCGTGGCCGTCGGGTGCCCGGCGAGGTAGACCGCGGCGGCGCCCGCGACGTGCGGGGTGGCCATCGAGGTCCCGGAGATGGTGTTGGTGGCGGTGTCGCTGGTGTTCCAGGCGCTGGTGATGCTGCTGCCGGGCGCGAACAGGTCGACCCGGGAGCCGTAGTTGGAGTACGAGGCGCGGGCGTCGGTCGAGGTCGTCGCGCCGACGGTGAGGGCCTCGGGGACCCGCGCGGGGGAGTAGTTCTGCGCGTTGTCCCCCGAATTGCCGGCGGCGACCGCGTAGGTCACGCCGCTCTTGATGGAGTTCTGCACCGCGGCGTCCAGCGCGGCGTCCGGGCCGCCGCCGAGCGACACGTTCGCCGCCGACGGGCCCTTGTGGTTCTTGGTGACCCAGTCGATGCCGGCGACGACCTGGGCGGTGGTGCCGGAGCCGGAGTTGTTCAGCACCCGCACGGCGACGATCTTCGCCTTCTTGGCCACGCCGTACGAGGTGCCGGCGATGTTGGCCGCGACGTGGGTGCCGTGGCCGTTGCCGTCCTGCGCGACGTTGTCGTTGTCGATCGCGTCGTAGCCGTTCGACGCCCGGCCGCCGAACTCCTGGTGGGAGATCCGGACGCCGGTGTCGATGACGTACACGGTGGCGCCGGCGCCACCGGTGGCGGGGTAGGCGTACTTCTTGTCCAGCGGCAGCTTCGCCTGGTCGATCCGGTCCAGCCCCCAGGACGGCGGGTTGTCCTGGGTGTCCAGGGCGTGCACGGTGCGGTCCTGGTAGACGCGGTCGACGGCGGGGTCGGCCGCCAGCCGTCTGGCCTGGGCCTCGGACAGGGTGACGGCGTAGCCGTTGAGCGCGGCGGTGTAGGTGCGCTGGACGGTGCCGCCGTAGGCGGATATCACGCCGCGGCCGTCCGCCGAGGCGGCCTTCAGGCCCGCGGTCGGCTTGAGCGTGACGAGGTAGCTGCCGTGCACGGCGTCCGCGGCGCCGGCGCCGACGACGGTGCCCTGGGCGGGCGCCGCCTGGGCGGGCAGCACCAGGGCGCCGAGCGTGGCGGCGGCCGTGGCGGTGGTGACCGCCGCGGCGATCCGGAGGGTGCGGGAGCGCCGGCGGTCGGCGCGGGGGGTGGTGGAACGCATCACTGCCATCGCGAGGGAGTCCTCCTCATCGGTGGCGCGCCGTGGTGCGCGCGCAGGTGGGGCGTACGGGGTCGTACGCAATCGGTCGATCTGGGAAAGTCCGTGACCGACCGTCAAAAGGTTCGATGAGTCGCACCCAGGTATCAAGAGTCCCAACGGGATGTCATATGCACGTCATGGAAAGGCAATGGCGCCGCAGTGATGAACCTGACACATCGGCAGATTGTTCGTGAACTCTGTACGACTTTTGGCATGGACACTGCCGGCGACGCGGGACTCTTGGTACGACGGATCACGCAGAGATCCTGCTATGGGAGGTTCCATGAGAGTGTCCCGTTTCGCGGCATTGACATCCGCCTTCTTCGTTGCTTCGTCGCTCGCGCTGACCGGCGCCGGCGCGGCCGAGGCAGCCCAACTCACCGCCACCGGGGGCTATGTGGCCCTCGGTGACTCCTACTCGGCCGGCGTCGGCTCCGGCAGCTACGACAGCGGCAGCGGCGCGTGCAAGCGCAGCACCAAGGCCTACCCGGCCCTCTGGGCGGCCGCGCACTCCCCCTCGTCGTTCTCGTTCGCCGCATGTTCGGGAGCCCGAACGGGTGATGTCGTCAGCGGCCAGCTTGGGGCGCTCGGCTCCGCCACGAGCCTGGTCAGCATCACCATCGGCGGCAACGACGCCGGATTCGCCGACACCATGACGACCTGTGCCCTCCAGGGCGAGAGCGCCTGCCTCGCCCGGATCGACCAGGCCCGCGCCTACATCAAGAACACCCTCCCCGGCAAGCTCGACACCGTGTACGCGGCCATCACCAACAAGGCCCCGTCCGCCCACGTCGTCGCCCTGGGGTACCCGCACTTCTACAAGCTCAACGGCGTCTGCGTCGGCGGCCTCACCGAGAAGTCCCGGACCGCCGTCAACGCCGCGGCCGACGACATCAACGGCGTCATCGCCAAGCGGGCCGCCGACCACGGCTTCGCCTTCGCCGATGTCAACTCGACCTTCGCCGGCCACGAGCTGTGCTCCGGCAGCCCGTGGTTGCACAGCGTGACCTATCCCGTCGACGAGTCCTACCACCCCACCGCCGCCGGCCAAGCCGGCGGCTACCTCCCGGTGTTCGGCTCCGCTGCGTGACCTTCCGTGCACAGGGCGCGGAGGAGGGGCTCCCCGCCTCCGCGCCACGCCCCGTCGGGCACCCCGTGCGCTCCCTCAACTCGCCCTGGCACGCGTGCTGTACGTGACATTCCGTATGGTGTTCGTCAACGTCAAGGCATGGCAGGTGAATCCGTTGACCGGTCTGCACGCGTGTCCTCCAAGAGAGATAGGGTTACCCTGCCCGTTGGCCGGGTGCCCTCGTACGGGTGGGGAGAGTCATGGAACAGATAACAATGCGCAGCAGGGCGAGAGTCCCTGCCATCACGTGCGGGAGCAGCGCGACCAGTGCGCGGCTCGACCGCCATCTCGCGGTGCTCGGCGGTCCCGCCATCCCGCAGCGTGAGGCGGAGGGCGCCACGTCACTGATGCAGGAGCTCACCGCGCGTGACCACACGCGCACGGTCAAGAGCCGCGGCCACCGCGTGTCGCTGTTCGCGCCGTTGCGCAGGTTGCGCCGTTCGCTCTTCGGCGGCCACGGCTGAGCCGCCCCTGAAGCGGCACCACCGGCTCAGGCGACCCACCGTCCCGGCCCGGCGCAACGCCGCCGCCCGGTGCCTGTTTCTCACCACCCGTCACCCCATGGCGGGTGGTTCTTTGTGTACCCGCGCGCGGGCGGGGCCGCGCGGCGCGGCGACGGCTCACCACAGGGCGAACTGACCCTCCGGCCCTTCCTCTTGGTGGTCCAGCACGGACGCCGGCCGGGTCGTCGCGGCCGGCACCGGCAGCACCCCGGCGGCCCGCAGCTCCGCCACCCCGAACCGCGGCCCCGCCGCCACCGCCCGCCCCAACTCGGCCACCCGCGGCGCCAGTTCGCCCCACAGCGCCAGGACGGTGACCAGCTCCAGCAGCTCCGAGGTCCACTCCTGCGGCCAGGCGGCGGGGCGCAGCGCCGCCAGGGAACCGGGCTCGGGGGGCTCGCCGCCCGCGGTCGCACTCCCAGTGCGTTGCGCGAACCACTGCTCCAGCACCCGTACGCCCCCGGCGTGGAACTCCCAGGCACCCGCCGGCACCGGTGAGATCCGGCCGTCGCCCAGCAGCAGCGCCTCGTCGTCGGGGTCGTAGTCGAGGGTCCGCGGCAGCCCGCGGGTCGGCAGGGCGGCCCGTACGTAGGGCCGCCGGCCGCCCGGGAGCCGTGGCCGCCCGGCCGACCCGTCGGCGCCGCCGTGGTGCGCGCCCCAGGTGCCCAGCCAGAGCAGCCGGGTGCCGAGCGCCACCCCGCGGTCCCAGAGGTCCGGGTCGGCGGTGAGCGGCACCGCGGTGCCGTCGGGGGAGTGCGCGGCGGTGGCGGTGATCCAGGCGAGCAGGTCGGTCGGCCGCACCGGGCGGTCCAGGCGGTGGGCGAGGAGCGCGACCAGACCGGGGGCGAGGTTGGGCTCGACGCCGCCGGGCCGGCGGTAGAGCGGGTGGATCCGGCCGGGCCGCCCGGCGGGGGAACGGCCGTCCGGCAGGAGCGCCGAGCAGACCACGGCGGGGCCCGCGGCCTGCGGGACGTGCCCCAACTCCACCAGGAACAGCTGGTGTTCGTCGGCCACCCGCCACAGCTCCGGGCGGGCCGCGTCGAGCAGGCGGTGGTCGGGCAGCAGCCACTGCCGGTCGAACGGGCCGTGCAGGATCCGCACCGGCTCCGGGCAGCGGCCGACCGCCCGGGCCAGCCGGGCGGTCCCGGTGTCCTGCCCGGGCAGCTGGCCGACCGCGGAGTGCAGGGTGCGCGCCCGGGACGGCCGGAACAGCCGCTCGCGGACGGCAGGGTCCGCGGCGTCGGCGAGCGCCTGCCAACGGGCCCGCAGGGTGGCCGGATCCGGTCCCATCACCCAGGAACGGCCCGGGCGCAGCGGCGCCACGGACCACGGCATCAGGTCGGACAGCCGTGGCGCGGCCGCCCCTGGCGCGCCCTGCTTCGCCGTCACGCGGAGCCCCTCCCGGACCGTTGGTTGCCCCCGGCATGGTAGCGGCGGGTGCGGCTCCCGTTCACGGCGCCCGCGCCGCTGCCGGCCGGCGCAGGCGCCCTTCCGTCTGCTGATCTTGGCGGAGTACCGTCCTGGCCGTACGTCTGCCGAGGGAGGGCCGCGATGACGGAGACTTCCCCCGCGCCGGAACGGCGCGGGACCGCCAACGGGACGCGGGTCGCCGCACGGTTGGACCGGCTGCCGCCGTCCCGGTGGCACCGCAAGGTCACCCTCCTCGTCGGGATCGGGGCCTTCTTCGACCTCTACGAGATCTTCCTGGGCGGGGTGCTCGCCGCGGTCCTCGCCGAGCAGTGGGGCCTGGGGCCCACCGCGAAGTCGGCGGTGATCGCCGCCGGGTTCCTGGGGATGTTCGTCGGCGCCAACGTGCTGTCGGTGCTCGCCGACCGGCTCGGGCGGCGCCGGATGTTCCTGGTCAACCTGGGCGGTTACGCGGGCTTCTCGCTGGCCGCTGCGGCCGCGCCGGACCTGGGCTGGCTGCTGGCGCTGCGCTTCCTGGCCGGTCTCGGCCTCGGTGCCGAACTCGTCCTGGTGGATACCTACTTGGCGGAGTTCCTGCCGCGGGCGGTCCGCGGCCGCTACCTCGCCCACGCGTACACCCTCGGGTTCGTCGGCGTCCCGGTGGCGGCGCTGCTCGGCGCCCGTCTGGTGGCCGGGCACCCGGTGCTGGGCGTGGACGGCTGGCGCTGGCTGCTGGTCGTGGGCGCGCTGGGGGCCGCCTTCATCCAGCTGATGCGCCGGCAACTGCCCGAGTCGCCACGGTGGTTGAGCGTGCACGGGCGCGGCGCGGAGGCCGACCGCATCGTCACGGACATCGAGCGGCGGGTGGTGGCGGAGACCGGAAACAGCCTGCCGTCCGTCCCGGACACCACCGACGTCCCGGAACGCCGGGTGCCGTTGGGGGCGATGTTCCGCGGCGAGCAGCGGCGCCGGACCGTGATGTGGTGGATCTTCCAGGTGCTCCAGACCGTGGGCTACTACGGCTTCGGCTCGTTGGCGCCCGTGGTGCTCACCGCCAAGGGGTACACCGTCACCGACTCGCTGCTGTACGCGGCGCTGAGCTACTGCGGCTATCCGCTCGGCTCCGCGCTGTCCGTCCCGCTGATCGACCGGATCGAGCGCCGGACGCTGATCGTCGCCGCCGCGCTCGGCATCGCCGGCTGCGGGCTGGCCTTCGGCTTCGCCACCGCCACCTGGGCGATCGTCACCTTCGGGGTCCTGCTGACGGTGTGCAGCAACGTCTTCTCCAACGCCTTCCACGTCTACCAGACCGAGATCTTCCCGACCGGTCTGCGCAGCAGCGCGATCGGCATCGCCTACTCGCTGTCCCGGCTCACGTCGGTCGTGCTGCCGTTCGTCGCGCTCGGCGTGCTGACCGACCTCGGTGCTCCGGCGGTCTTCGCCGGTTCCGCGGCGCTGATGGTGCTGCTCTGCCTGGACGTGGTGCTGCTGGGGCCGCGCAGCACGGGGCGGAGCCTGGAGCGGATCTGACGTCCCGCGCCCGCCCGGAGGCGGTTCGGCGCCGCCGCGCTCAGTGCGCGTCCAGCGTCACCGTGAAGGAGAACCGGTCGCCGCGGTAGTGGATCTGGGCGACGTCCAGCACCCGCCCGGAGGCGTCGTGGGTGATGCCGGTGTAGTGCAGGATCGGGCTGAGCAGCGGCACGTTGAGCAGCCGGGCGGTCTCGGGGTCGGCCAGCCGCGCCTCGACGGTGTCGGTGATCCGGCCGATGCGGATGCCCACCGCGTCCCGCAGCACCTTCGTCATCGGCCACCGCTCCAGGTCCGCGAGGTCGACCCGGGCGGCGACGTCGGGGCGCACGAAGTTGCGCGCGTGATTGGTCGGTTCCCCCGTCGCCTCGTCGCTGCGCAGTCGCCGAAATCCGGCCACCTCCGCCAGATCCGGAAAGTACTCGGACAGTTCGGTGGGAACCGGTACCGGCCCGTGCTCCAGTACGACGGTGCTCATCCCGGACTGCTGGGCCACGATCGCGTCCACCGAGCCGAGCAGCCGCACCGGTGCGGCCCGCCGCGCGTGCGGCTCGATGAACGTGCCCCGCCGTCGGTGCCGGCTGATCAGGCCCTCCTCCTCCAGCTCCTTGAGGGCCTGACGCATCGTCAGCACGCTGACGCCGTAGTGCGCGGCGAGCGCGTCCTCCGTGGGCAGCCGCAGCGGCGCCTCGGGGGAGCGGCCCAGTATGGAGGCGCGCAGGGACTGCGAGACCTGGTACCACAGCGGCAGCTTGCGGTTCAGGGCGAGCGAGTCGGGAGCGAAGGTCGTCAAGGGCGTTCCCCGGTCTGCGGTGCTGGTCTGGGTGTCACGGGCGGAAGTGGCGCTGGAGACCCTGCCACACGTCGTCGTAGCCGCGCTGGCGGTGCCCGGCGTCCCGGGCCTGCTCGGTGAGGGTCAGCGGCCATCGGGTCTCGAACATGAAGGCCAGCCCGTCGTCGATCTTCTGCGGGGCCAGTTCGGCGGCGCTGGCCCGGTCGAAGGTCTCCCGGTCCGGGCCGTGCGCCGACATCATGTTGTGCAGCGAGCCGCCGCCCGGCACGAAGCCGGCGGCCTTCGCGTCGTAGGCGCCCTCGATGAGGCCCATGTACTCGGTCATCACGTTGCGGTGGAAGTACGGCGGCCGGAAGGTGTCCTCGCCGACCAGCCAGCGCGGGGCGAAGACCACGAAGTCCACCCCGGCCAGCCCCGGGGTGTCCGAGGGCGAGGTCAGCACGGTGAAGATCGACGGGTCCGGGTGGTCGTAGCTGATGGAGCCGATGACGTTGAAGCGGCGCAGGTCGTAGACGTACGGGACGTGGTTGCCGTGCCAGGCGACCACGTCCAGCGGCGAGTGGTCGTAGGTCGCGGTCCACAGCTGGCCGCAGAACTTGTTGACCACCTCGACCGGGCCCTCGACGTCCTCGTAGGCGGCGGTCGGGGCCAGGAAGTCCCGGGGGTTGGCCAGCCCGTTGGCGCCGATCGGGCCGAGAGCGGGCAGTTCGAAGGGGCGGCCGTAGTTCTCGCAGACGTACCCGCGGGCCGTCGGGCGGCCTTGGCCGGGGGCGGCGGCGTCCAGCAGCTCGACCCGGAAGCGGACCCCGCGCGGGATCAGCGCCACGTGGCCCGGCTCGACGCGCAGCAGCCCGAACTCGGTGCGCAGCAACAGCCCGCCGCGCTCCGGCACGATCAGCAGCTCGCCGTCCGCGTTGCCGAACACCCGCCGCTCCATGGAGGCGTTGACGTGGTAGAGGTGCACCGCCATGCCGGTGCGCTGGGTGGCGTCGCCGTTGCCGCCCAGCGTCCACAGGCCGTCGACGAAGTCGGTGGGGTCGGCGGGCTCGGGGAGCGGGTCCCAGCGCAGCCGGTTGGGGTCGGGCAGGCACTCGGTGAACGGTGCGGAGCGGATCTCGCCGCGGTTGGCGCGGGCGAACGGCGGATGCGCGGCCGACGGCCGGATGCGGTACAGCCAGGACCGGCGGTTGTGGCTCCGCGGCTCGGTGAACGCGGAGCCGCTGAGCTGCTCGGCGTAGAGCCCGAGGGGCGCCCGCTGGGGGGAGTTGCGGCCCACCGGCAGGGCGCCGGGCACCGCCTCCGAACCGTGCTCGTTGCCGAAGCCGGAGGAGTAGACGAGCCCCTCGGCCGCCTTCCTCGCCCGCTCGTTGTCCGTACCCGCCATCACACGCTCCCGCCGCTCGCCGAACAAGACGTCCACGCACTTCGAGGCACCACAGGACCCGAGGAGGGCCTCAGGCAATCCTATGGAAGACATTAGGAATGAGGCGGGGGTACGTCAACGACGTGGCGCACCTCCCGATCCGAGCCGGGCCGAAAGTCGCGGGAATCCCGGCCGCGGTGGCCGGATCGCCCCGCACGGTCATCCCCGGCCCACTCGCCGGGCAGGATGACCACGTGCAGCCTTCGACGCCCCCGCCCGCCTCGCCGCCCACCCCGCCGCCCGTCGAGCCGCCCGCCGCCGCGGCCCCGCCCCTGCTCCGCCGCGCACCCGTCCAGCGGCGCAGCGCGCAACGCCTGGCCCGGATCCTCGACGCCTGTGCCGAACTGCTCGACGAGACCGGGTACGAGGAGCTGAGCACCCGCGCGGTGGCCGGCCGCGCCGGCGTCCCGATCGGCTCCGTCTACCGCTTCTTCCCCAACAAGCGCGCCATGGCCGAGGCGCTCGCCCGGCGCAACCTCGACGCCTACGCGGACCGGATCAGCGCCCGGCTGACCGCCCCCGACCAGCCCGCGGGCTGGCGCGCCGCGATGGACGTGGTGATCGACGAGTACCTGGCCATGAAGCGGACGCTGCCGGGCTTCGCCCTGGTGGAGTTCACCGTTCCGGCGCCGCGCGAGTCCCGGCAGGCCAACTACGAGGTCGCCGACCGGCTGCTGCACCTGCTCGCCGGGCGGCTCGGCCTGGACCCCGCTGACGCCCCGCTGCGCACCGCGTTCCTGGTCGGCGTCGAGACCGCCGACGCGCTGCTCCAGCTCGCCTTCCGCACCGATCCGGCGGGCGATCCGGCGATCGTCACGGAGACCAAGGAGCTGCTGCGGGCCTATCTGGCGCGCTATCTGGACGCGGGCGGGGACGGGGCCGGGGACGGGGCCGGGAGCGGCGACGGGGAGTCGTAGGGCGGCGGGCCGGTGGCCGAGGTGCCCCGGGCGGGTACGTGGGGCGCTGGCGGCCACGAAACTACCGGCGCTAGTTTGGATGGTGTCCCCCTAGGAAGTGCCCCAGGGCGCCCCTAGGGTGCCGATCACGACCAGCCGGCCCGGGAGGACCACACGTGACGCACCACGAAGCGATGTACATCGGCGGCCGCTGGCGCCCCGCGCGGGGCAGCGGCACGATCGAGGTCGTCAATCCGGCCGACGAGCAGGTCATCGGCACCGTCCCGGCCGGCTCCGCCGAGGACGTGGACGACGCCGTGCGGGCCGCCCGCGCGGCCCTGCCCGGCTGGGCCGCCACCCCGCCCGCCGACCGCGCCGAGCGGCTGGCCGCGCTGCACGACCAACTCGTCGCCCGCGCCGAGGACATTGCGCGGACCGTCACCGCCGAACTCGGCGCACCGCTCGCCTTCAGCCGCGCCGTGCACGCCGGGGTGCCGGCCGCGGTCTGCGGCTCGTACGCCGCGCTCGCCCGCGAGCATGCCTTCGAGGAGAGGCTCGGCAGCTCCACCGTGCTGCACGAGCCGATCGGCGTGGTGGGCGCCATCACCCCGTGGAACTACCCGCTGCACCAGATCGTCGCCAAAGTGGCCCCGGCGCTGGCCGCGGGCTGCCCGGTCGTCCTCAAGCCCGCCGAGGACACCCCGCTGGTGGCCCGGCTGTTCGCCGAGTGCGTCGAGGCGGCCCGGATACCCGGCGGGGTCGTCAACGTCGTCACCGGCCTCGGCCCGGTGGCCGGGCGCGCGCTGGTCGAGCACGACGGCGTCGACCTGGTCTCCTTCACCGGTTCGACCGCGGTGGGCCGGAGTGTCGGCGCGCTCGCCGGCGGCGCGGTCAAGCGGGTCGCGCTGGAACTGGGCGGCAAGTCCGCCAACGTCATCCTGCCCGGCGCCGACCTGGGCCGGGCGGTCGCGGTCGGCGTCGCCAACGTCATGGCCAACTCCGGCCAGACGTGCAGCGCCTGGACCCGGATGCTGGTGCACCGGGACCAGTACGACGAGGCCGTCGCGCTGGCCGTCGCCGCGACCGCCAAGTACGTCCCCGGCGAACGGCTCGGCCCGCTGGTCAGCGCCCGCCAGCGGGACCGGGTGGTCGGCTACCTCGAACGCGGCGTCGCGGAGGGCGCGAAGCCGGTGGCCGGCGGCCCGGCGACGCCCGCCGGACCGGGCTTCTACGTGCACCCCACCGTCTTCGCCGAGGTCACCCCGGAGATGACCATCGCCCAGGAGGAGATCTTCGGCCCGGTCCTGACGGTCCTGCGCTACGAGGACGAGGACGACGCGGTGCGGATCGCCAACGGCACCGTCTACGGCCTGGCCGGCGCGGTCTGGGCCGGCGACGACGCCACCGCGGTGGCGTTCGCCCGCCGCCTGGACACCGGGCAGGTCGACATCAACGGCGGCCGGTTCAACCCGCTCGCCCCGTTCGGCGGCTACAAGCAGTCCGGGGTCGGCCGGGAGCTGGGGCCGCACGGCCTGGCCGAGTACCTCCAGACCAAGTCCCTCCAGTTCTGAGCCCGCCGCCCGCCGCCCGCCGCCCCGCCGAGCCCGTCGTTCCGCCCCGCCCCGAGGAGACCCCGTGGTCCGCGCCGCCGTCCTGCCCGCTGTGCACGCCCCGCTGAAGATCACCGACATCGACCTGCCCGCACCCGGCCCCGGCCAGGTCCGGGTCCGGCTCGCCGCCGCCGGCGTCTGCCACTCCGACCTGTCGCTGTCCAACGGGACGCTGCGCCAACCCGTCCCGGCCGTGCTGGGACACGAGGGCGCGGGCACGGTCACCGCGGTCGGCCCGGACGTGACCGGCCCGGCGGTCGGTGACCAGGTGGTGCTCAACTGGGCGCCGTCCTGCGGCGACTGCCACTTCTGCCACCTGGCCGAGCCCTGGCTGTGCGTCGCCGCGGACCGGGCGGCCGGCGCCCCGTACGCCACCCTCGAGGCCGACGGCAGCCCGCTCTACCCGGGCCTGGGCACCGCCGCGTTCGCCGAGGAGACCGTGGTGCCGGCGCACGCCGCGCTGCCGCTGCCGGACGGGGTGCCGCTGACCGACGCGGCCCTGCTCGGCTGTGCGGTGCTCACCGGGTGGGGCGCCGTGCACCACAGCGCCCGGGTGCGGGCGGGGGAGTCGGTGCTGGTCGTCGGCGTCGGCGGGGTGGGCCTGGCGACCTTGCAGGCGGCGCGGATCGCCGGGGCCGGCCCGATCGTGGCGGTGGACGTCTCGCCGGCGAAGGAGGAACTGGCCCGTGCGGCCGGCGCCACCGACTTCCTGGTCGCCGACGGCCCGGCGTTCTTCGCGAAGGAGGGCGCCAAGCGGGTCCGGGCGCTCACCGGCGGTTTCGGCGCCGACGTCGCGGTGGAGTGCGTGGGCCGCGCGGAGACCATCCGCGCGGCCTGGTCGGCCACCCGCCGCGGCGGCCGGACGACGGTGGTGGGCATCGGCGGCAAGGACCAGCAGGTCACCTTCTCCGCCCTGGAGCTGTTCTACTTCGGCCGGACGCTCGCCGGCTGCGTCTACGGCAACAGCGATCCGGCCCGCGACCTCCCGGTGATCGCCGAGCACGTCCGCTCCGGCGCGCTCGACCTCTCCGCACTGGTCACCGACCGGATCCCGCTGGCCGGCATCCCGGCCGCCTTCGAGGCGATGCTCGCCGGGAAGGGCGGCCGGGCGCTGGTGGTGTTCTAGGGCCGTGCGCGCCGGCCGCCCTGCCCGCCCGAGGTCAGCCGTCGGCCCGGCGCAGCCGCGGGAACGCCGGCGCGGCGACCAGGAACACCAGCGCGACCAGCACGAACGGCCAGGTGAAGGCGTGTCCGCCGGACGGCGCGAAGAGCGCGCCGAGCGCCGGGCTCAGCACCGTGGAGGTGACCGCGCCGACCAGGGCGTACCCCACGCTCCAGGCGTCGGTGATCAGGAAGACGCCGCCCAGCGCCATCGCGACCAGCACCGCGTCGTACCCCATGAGCCCCTCCCGCACCTGGTCGGCGGGGGCGCCGAGCGCCCAGGACGTCAGGATGGCGACGGCGCTGCCGGCGCAGGCCAGGGCGCCCAGCCGGCGGTCGGCGACGAAGATGCCGACGAGGAAGATCAGACCGACGTACCACTGCGGCATCAGGAAGATCTCACCGATGTTGGTGAAGAAGGCGTGCCACAGGTCGGTGAAGGTCAGGGCGGTGGGCCCGGAGGCCGTCCTGGGCAGCGCCGCGATGCCGTCCTCCAGGTGCCAGACGTGCCGGAAGCTGGGCGCGGCGACGGTCAGCGCGCTGGCCGTCAGGCAGAAGGGCAGCGTGAACGTGGGCAGGCCCCAGGTGCCCAGCACCCGGGCGGTGGCCGCCGTGACGACCGTGACCGCCGCGCTGGCGGCGACCGCGACGAGCAGGGTGGAGAGGTGGTCGGCGTCGAGGAAGACCGCGCAGGCGACGCCGACCAGGCAGGAGTTGAAGCCTTCGAGCCCGGCCTCCAGGCGGCTGCGGTCCACGCCCAGCAGGTGCGCGGTGCCGGTGCCGACGGCCGCGCCGATCAACCCGTAGAGGCCGAACTGCCAGCCCGCGACGAACAGGGCGATGGAGAAGACCACCCCGGCCAGCGCGCTGGGCAGGAAATCGACCTGCGCCTGACCGCGCAGCACCTCCGTGACCCACCGACCCCAGCGACTCGCTGACAGGTCGTAACCCTTCGCTATCGGACCTTCGTTGGCCGTACTCGACTGGCGCATTTCCGCCTCCCGCAGGACGCACATCGTCCCTGCCCACCAGGGACTGCTGCACCCTACCTGCGTGGCCTGAATTCGATGTCGGGAGGTGCCAGTTCCGGGTGATGCAGCGTCAAGCCGTCCACCAACGCCGCCAGCCCCGCCTCGAAGGCGCCCTCGTCCACCCGGCGCTGGTGCTCGGCCAACAGGTGCGCCTGCCCGAGGTGCGGGTAGTCGGCCGGGTCGTAGGCGCCGGGGTCGTCCACGAAGCCGCGGGCGAACGAGCCGAGGGCGGAGCCGGCGACGAAGTACCGCACCATCGCGCACACCTTGGTGGCCAGGGCGGGCGGCCAGCCGGCCTCGACCATGCCGCCGAACGCCGCGTCGGCCATCCTCAGCCCCGCGGGCCGGCGGCCGGGGCCCTGGGCGAGGAACGGCACGACGTGCGGATGGGCGGCCAGCGCCGCGCGGTAGGAGCGGGCCCAGTCGAGCAGGCCGGCCCGCCAGTCGACGCCGGTCGCCAGTGTCGACACATCGACCTGGGCGACGACCGTGTCGGCCACCGCGTCGAGGATCTCGTCCTTGGTCGTGAAGTGGTTGTAGAGGGAGGGGCCGCTCACGCCGAGTTCGGCCGCCAACCGTCGGGTGGAGAGCGCCGCGAGCCCCTCCGCGTCGATCAGCGCCAGCGCGGTGGTGACGATCCGTTCGCGGCTCAGCAGGGGCTTGCGGGGTCGGGCCATGCCGCACATAGTAGGGGCCGTCCGGTTAAAACTAGCACCGCTAATTAATGGTCGTCGCACTCCCATTCCCGTCGACAAGGGGCCCGAGATGAACCTGGAGCTCACGCCCGAGCAGACCGCCGTCCGCCGGCTCGCCGCGGACTTCACCGACCGCGAGATCGCCCCGCACGCCACCGCCTGGGACCGCGCCGAACAGGTCGACCCGGGCATCGTCCGCAAGCTCGGCGACCTCGGATTCCTGGGGCTGACCGTGCCCGAGGAGTATGGCGGCTCCGGCGGCGACCACCTCTCCTACGCGCTGGTCACCGAGGAGTTGGGACGCGGCGACTCCGCCGTCCGCGGCATCGTCTCGGTCTCGCTCGGGCTGGTCGCCAAGACCCTCGCCGCCTGGGGCGACGAGGAGCAGAAGCGGACCTGGCTGCCCCGGCTCACGTCCGGCACGGCGCTCGGCTGCTTCGGCCTGACCGAGCCCGGCACCGGTTCGGACGCGGCGTCGCTGACCACCCGCGCGGTCCGGGACGGCACGGACTGGGTCCTCGACGGATCCAAGATGTTCATCACCAACGGCACCTGGGCCGACCTGGTCCTGCTCTTCGCCCGGACCGGCGGCGCCCCCGGCCACAAGGGGATCAGCGCCTTCCTGGTGCCCGCCGACACCCCGGGCCTGACCCGCCGCGCGATCCACGGCAAGCTCGGACTGCGCGGCCAGGCCACCGCCGAACTGGTGCTCCAGGGCGTACGGGTGCCCGCCGGCGCCCTGCTGGGCCCCGAGGGCAAGGGCTTCTCGGTCGCGATGTCCGCGCTGGCCAAGGGGCGGATGTCGGTCGCCGCCGGCTGCGTCGGCATCGCCCAGGCCGCGCTGGACGCCGCGCTCGGGTACGCCGGGCAGCGCGAGCAGTTCGGCGCCCCGATCGCCGGGCGCCAGCTCGTCCAGGAACTGATCAGCGACATCGCGGTGGACGTGGACGCGGCGCGGCTGCTGACCTGGCGGGTGGCCGACCTGATCGACCGGGGCGAGCCGTTCACCACCGAGGCATCCCAGGCCAAGCTCTTCGCGTCCGAGGCAGCGGTGCGCGCCGCGAGCAACGCCCTCCAGGTCTTCGGCGGTTACGGCTACATCGACGAGTACCCGGTCGGCAAGCTGCTGCGCGACGCCCGGGTGATGACCCTCTACGAGGGCACCAGCCAGATCCAGAAGCTCCTCATCGGCCGCGCCCTGACCGGCGTCTCCGCCTTCTGACCCGCCGCCCGCCACCGCGCCCGCCACCGCGTCCCACCCCCGATCGGGGCCTAAGCGCTTGCTCAGTGGCGCGGTATGGTGTTCGATCCGGCAGAGGAAGGCCCCTGACGGATCGAGGAGCGGGGAGAGCGATGGGTGCGGCCGAGCGGGCGGCTAACGAGGGCGACGAGTGGTCGGCAGTGACACCGGACGCCGCGCGGCGACTGGTCAGCGCGGCCGTCCGGGCGTTCGCCGAGCGCGGCTACCACGCCACCACCACCCGCGACATCGCCGGCCGCGCCGGCATGAGCCCGGCGGCGCTCTACATCCACTACAAGACCAAGGAAGAGCTGCTCTACCGCATCAGCGGCACCGGCCACGAGGAGGCGCTGCGCATCATGGCCGCCGCCGCCGAGGCCCAGGGCAGCGCCACCGACCGGCTCCGTGACGCGGTGCGCACCTTCGCCCGCTGGCACGCCGAACACCACACCACCGCCCGGGTCATCCAGTACGAACTCCAGGCGCTCGGCGCGGAGCACTACGCCGAGATCGCCGGGCTGCGCCGCCGCACCGACCGGTTGCTCCGCCAGATCATCGAGGACGGCGCCGCCAGCGGGGAGTTCCGGGTGGACGACGTCCCCGGCACCACCCTGGCCGTGCTGTCGCTCTGCGTGGACGTCGCGCGCTGGTTCTCCGCCGACGGCCCGCGGACGCCCGACGAGGTCGGCGCGCTCTACGCCGACCTCGTCCTGCGGATGGTGGGCGGCGCCTCCTGACGGCCCGCCCACCGACTCCGCCCGGCCACTACAGGTAGAAGCGGCTGACCGACTCCGCCACGCACACCGGCTTCTCGCCGCCCTCCCGCTCGACCGTCACCACCGTCGTGAGCTGCACCCCGCCGGTCACCTCGGTGACCTCCGCGATCCGGGCGCGGGCCCGCAGCCGCGCACCGACCGGGACGGTGGCCGGGAAACGCACCTTGTTGGTGCCGTAGTTGATGCCCATCTTCACGTTGTCGACCCGCAGCAGCTGCGGGACCAGGGTCGGCAGCAGCGACAGCGTCAGGTAGCCGTGCGCGATGGTGGTGCCGAACGGTCCGGTGGCGGCCCGCTCCTCGTCGACGTGGATCCACTGGTGGTCGCCGGTGGCCTCCGCGAACAGGTCGATCCGCTTCTGGTCGACCGCCAACCAGTCGCTGGGGCCGAGCTCCTCGCCGACCGCCGCCCGCAGTTCCTCGACCGACCCGAACACCCGGGGCTCTGCCATCCTCGTCCGCCTCCTCAGCCGTGATACTAAGCGCTTGCTCAGCATGCGAGGGCGGCCGCCCGCTGTCAACGCCCCGGCCACCGACCGCACCGGGGAACCACCGCACAGGCCGTAGGGTTGACGCGTGCCCCAGCTTCCGTTCAAGGTCCACGAGCTCTCGGTCGGCCAGCTCTCCGCGCGCAGCGGAGCGGCCGTCTCCGCACTGCACTTCTACGAGACCAAGGGGCTGATCAGCAGCACCCGCACGGCCGGCAACCAGCGCCGCTACACCCGGGAGACGCTGCGCCGGGTCGCCTTCGTCCGCGCCGCGCAGCGGGTCGGCATCCCGCTCGCGGTGATCCGGGACGCCCTGGCGGAGCTGCCGGACGAGCGCACCCCCAACCGCGCCGACTGGGCCCGGCTCTCCGAGGTCTGGCGCAGCGAACTCGACGAACGGATCAACCAGCTCCTCGAACTGCGCGACCGGCTCACCGACTGCATCGGCTGCGGCTGCCTCTCGATGGAGAAGTGCGCGCTGTCCAACCCCTACGACAACCTCGGCGAACAGGGCCCCGGCGCCCGCCGGCTCCGGGTCGACCGCCGCAGCGCGGACGCGGCGCCGGCCCGAGCGGCGCAGCAGGCCGCCGGTCCCGCCGACGCTGCCGACGGGTGCACCCCGGACGTACGGGACTGCGCGTCCCGGCAGGAGCGCTGACGCACCCGGCGCCCCCTACAGGCACCGGGTGCGCGGCGTTCACCAGACGGGCGGCTTGCGGTGGGCCCAGGGGCGGGCCGCCTCCAACTGCGCGGACAGCGCGATCAAGGTGGCCTCGTCGCCGTAGCGGCCGGCCAGCATGACGCCGATCGGCAGCCCCTCGGCGTTCCAGTGCAGCGGGACGTTGACCGCGGGCTGACCCGTGACGTTGTACAAGGCGCTGAACGGCGTGAACCGGCCCACGGCGGCGAACTCGGCCTGCGGATCGGCGTCGTCGCGCAGCGCCCCGACCGGGGGCGGCGGTGCGGCCACGGTGGGGGAGAGGATCACGTCGTAGCCGCCGTCCGGCGCCATCAGGCCGTCGGCGACGCTCTGGGTGAGCACCCGGAAGGCGTACAGCGCGTCGGCGAAGTCGGTGCCGGAGACCTTCCGGCCGCGGCCCCGCAGGTACCGGGAGAGCGGCATCAGCCGTTCCTCGGCGTCCGCCGGCACGGGCCGGCTGGCGGCCATCACCGACCAGACCCGGGTGAAGTCGAGCAGGATCCGCTCGTCCACCGGCAGGGCCAGTTCCGCCACCTCGTGGCCGAGTTGACCCAGCAGCGTGACGGTCTCCGCCACCGCGGTGCGGCAGTCGGGATGCACCTCGACGTCCGGAAGCGGCGTCTCGGTCAGCACCGCGATCCGCAGCCGCCCCGGGTCCCGCCGGACCTGGTCGGCGAAGGTCTCGCCGGGCGGCAGGGCCGGCGCCGCGAACGGGTCCCCGGGCAGGGTGCCGGCCATCGCGTCCAACAGCACCGCCGCGTCCGCGACCGTACGGGCCAGCGGACCGGAGGTGCTCAGGCCCGTCACGTCGTGCAGCAGCGGGCCGGCGCTGATCCGGCCGCGGCTGGGCTTGATGCCGTAGAGCCCGCAGAGCGACGACGGGATGCGGATCGACCCGCCGCCGTCGCTGCCGTGCGCGACCGGCGCCAACCCGCCGGCCACCGCCGCGGCCGCGCCGCCGCTGGAGCCACCCGCCGACCGCGCGGTGTCCCAAGGGGTGCGGGCCGGCGGCGCGAGGGCGTTCTCGGTGTAGCAGGGCAGCCCGAACTCGGGGGTGTTGGTCTTCCCCAGCATGATCGTGCCGGCCCGGCGCAACGCGGTGACGACGTGGTCGTCGCCGTCGGGCACCTGGTCGGCCAGCGCGGCCGAACCCATCGTGCAGCGCACCCCGGCGACCCGGTTGAGGTCCTTCACCGGCACCGGGACGCCGTACAGCGCCGGGAGCGCCCGACCCTGACGGCGGGCCGCGACGACCTCGCCCTCGGCCTCCGCGGCCTGTTTGCGGGCGAGTTCGGGAGTGCGGGTGAGGAAGGCGCCCAGCGTGTCGTCCAACTGCTCGATCCGCGCGAGGTAGTGCTCGGTGAGCTCGACCGGGGACAGCTCCCCGGACCGGATCTCCGCGGCCTGTTCGAGCGCGGTCAGGTCGTGTAGTTCGGCCATGGACGTCCACCCTCTCGTCGGGCCCGTACGACCGGTGCCGCACGGGCGGGCCGAGCCGGCGCGGAGGCGCGCGCCCGCCGCACCGGCCCGAGAACAGCCGCTCCAGTGTGCCGGGCGGCCCGTATGGGCCGTAGGGGAACGGGACAGCCTGGCGGCTTGGGGTTCTTCCCACGTTGTCGGCTTTCCCGCCGTGGGGCGTCTCGCTGTTGCGCCTGCGGCGCGGGCTGGTTGTCCGCTGCGCGGGGCTGTTGGGTGCGGTGTCGGGCCTGCGGGGGTGGTGTGCAGGACTGCTGCGCTTTACGTCCTGCACACCACCCCCTCCGGCCCGCCCCCTCCCGTTGAGGGTGGGTTGAAAACCGGGTGGGTGCGGGCCGGGCCCTGGTGGGGTGGCGCTGGCCACCACTGCGCTCACTGACGCGCATGAATCCATCCACGGAGCCGCAGGAACCCACCAACACAGGCCCCCACTCACCCCCTTCCCACCCATCCACGGGAGGGGTCGGGTTGGCGGGTGGTGGGGTGCCCGGACGTAAAGCGCAGCAGTCCGGGCACCCCACCACCCGCCAACCCGGCACCGCACCCCTACAAGCCCCGCGCAGCGGCCCGCGCCGCAGGCGCAAACACAAAGCCCCACGGCGGGGAGGCCGACGACGTACGAACAAGCCCCGCGCAGCGGCACCGCGCCGCAGGCGCAAACAGCAACCCTCACGGCGGGACGGCCGACTACGTGGGAAGCCCACAAACCAACCGCACGGCGTGGGACACCAGCTGGGCGTTGCCCGTGGCGGGTGTGCCGTCGGGGAGCAGGACCGTGTCCTCGATGCCTATGCGGGTGGCCAGGCCGAGTTCGCCGGCGAGTTGGAGGACCGGCCAGGCGCCGCCGTCGTAGCCGTGCAGCAGCACCGGGCGGCCGTGTGGTGCGCGGGCCAGTTCGGTCAGCAGGGTCCGGGCTGTGGCGGGGGCGGTGGTGGGGTCGGTGTCGTCGATGACCTCGGCGAGCACCCGCAGTACCCGGGGCGCCAGGGGTGAGGCGGCGAACCGTGCGGCGGCCGCGGTGCCGGCCCAGATGCCCGCCTCGACGCCGACGCCGCGGGCCAGCAGTGCCGCGGCGACCGCGTCGGCGCCGTCCTCGTGCCAGTTGACCGAGGCGTGGTCGGGCAGGACCGTCCAGGACGCGATCCGTTCTGCCCGGCGTTCGGGGTCCGGTTCGGCCCAGGCGCCGGTCGTCACGCCCACCGGCACGTCCACCGCTTCCCGTATCGCCTCCAGGACCGGGCCGACCACCCGCGGTGAGAGGGAGTCCTGGCCGCACGGGGTCTTGGGGTGGACGTGCACGTCCTGGGCGCCGGCCGCGACCGCCTGCCGCGCGGCGTCGGCGAGCGCGGCCGGCGAGAGCGGCACGGCACCGGAATCGGCCCCGGTACGCACGCCGTTGAGACACACCTGAAGCATCTGCAGCATGCCTTCGATGATGGCAGGGGGGTCTGACAGCGGTGCGCGAACGGGGTGAGCGGTGCGGTGCGCGGCCGGCGTCAGGCCGCCGCGAAGGCGTTGGCGAGCGGCAGTCCGGCCGCGGTGTGCAGCGCCTCCGGGGCCAGCACGGCCGTCGGGGCGAGCACCCCGCAGTCGCGGCAGGCCGGTCCGGTCGCCGGGTCGCCGTCCGGGCTGGGGACCCACGCGAAGCGGGTGCAGCCGCAGACCGGGCAGTCGCGGCGCGGGCGTCCCGCCTCCATCGCCGCGATCATGCGGTGCAGCACCTCGGAGAGGCGGGCCGCCGGGTGCCGTTGCGGTGAGGCGCAGGGCACGATGTCGTAGCCGCCCCAGGTGCGGCGGTGCCATGCGTCGAGGGTGCCGGGCTGCCGGATGCCGTCGTGCTTCTCGCGGCGGCGCCGGGCGGCGAACTCCTCCTCGTAGGCGAGCCAGAGGGCGCGCGCCTCTTCCAGCTCGGCCAGCGCGGCCACCAGCCGCGCCGGATCCGGGTCACGGTCCTGGGTGGCGAACCCGGCCCTGGTGCACAGGTGGTGCCAGGTCGCGCGGTGCCCGTAAGGGGCGAAGCGCTCCAAGCACTTGCGCAGGGCGGTGCGTCGCCGAACGGTGACGAGCCGCGGGTTGCGGACCTGTTCTGCGAGGGCTCTGAAACTGGCCATGGTGCTTCCACCTCCGAGGAGGATCCCGACTGGACAGGGAATGGACGTACCCGGCCGCCGCCTGGATCCATCGAATTCTTTTGCGGTTTTGGGTGGCGATGTGCCGGGGTGTCCGGCCGTAACTCCTGCCCGCTGTGGGGGATTCGAAAAGGTGACTGTTGTTCATCTTCCGGTAACGAGTAACCGACGGTAACGTCCGGCCCACCCTTCCCCGGGCCCTCACGGGCGGGGACCCCTAGAGGAGCAGGAATGCGACGACGTACCGGAAGGCTCAGGGCTGCCGCCACCGCGGCCCTGTTCGCCTTGGGGGCCACGTTCTTGGCACCGCCCCCCACCGCGGCCGCGGCCGCACCGCAGACTTCCGAGGACTACTGCCAGGGCCAGTGCGCGGACATCCTGCCGCCGGGCGCGACGGGCAACGCCACCCTGGTGCAGATCCTCGGCAACAAGCTGTTCGGCACCCACCCGCCGCACACCACCGACCAGATCGCCCCCTACAACGCCCTGGCCGGCGGCTACCGTTCGCTCACCGACGACACCCTCACCGACTTCTTCAACGACGCCTCCTTCGGCGTCGCGAAGGACCAGGTCGCCTCGGTGAGCACCCCGCGCCCGGACGTCACCATCACCCGTGACAAGAAGACCGGCGTCCCGCACATCAAGGGCACCACCCGTTACGGCACCGAGTACGGCGCCGGCTACGCCGCGGGCCAGGACCGACTGTGGCTGATGGACCTCTTCCGGCACATCGGGCGCGGCGAGCTGACCTCGTTCGCCGGCGGCGCCCCCGCCAACCAGGGCCTGGAGCAGCAGTTCTGGCCCTCCGCCCCGTACACCGAGGCCGACCTCCAGGCGCAGGTCGACGCGATCCGCAACGACAACGGCGCGCGCGGCAAGCAGGCCATGGCGGACGCCCAGGCGTACGTGGACGGCATCAACGCCTACCGCGAACAGTCCAAGAAGGGCCGCTACTTCCCCGGCGAGTACGTCGTCACCGGCCACGTGGACGCGATCACCAACGCCGGTGAGATCCAGCCGTTCAAGCTCACCGACCTGATAGCCCTGGCCTCCGTCGTCGGCGGGCTCTTCGGCAACGGCGGCGGCGGCGAGGTCCCCTCGGCCCTCGCCCTGCTCTCCGCCCAGCAGAAGTACGGCGTGGAGAAGGGCACCGAGGTCTGGGAGTCCTTCCGCGAGCGCAACGACCCCGAGGCGGTCAAGACGCTGCACGACGGCCAGAGCTTCCCGTACGCCGTCAAGCCCGCCAAGGCCCGGGGCACCGCGCTGCCCGACCGCGGCTCGGTCACCCCCGAACCGCTGGTCTTCGACCGCAGCGGCGCCGCCGCGTCCAAGAGCGCCACCCCGCCCCGCGACCCGGTCAAGGCCCCCGAGAAGTACCGGAAGCTGGAGGGCCTCTTCAAGGACGGCGTGCTGCCCAAGGGGAGCTTCGATGCGACCCAGCACCGCGGGATGTCCAACGCCCTGCTGGTCTCCGGCAAGCACACCGCCAGCGGCCACCCGGTCGCCGTCTTCGGCCCGCAGACCGGCTACTTCGCACCCCAGCTGCTGATGCTCCAGGAGATCCAGGGCCCCGGCATCAGCGCCCGCGGCGCGTCGTTCGCCGGCGTCGGGATGTACGTCCAACTGGGCCGCGGCCAGGACTACGCCTGGAGTGCCACCTCCGCCGGTCAGGACATCACCGACACCTACGCCGTGGACCTGTGCAACGCGGACGGCTCGGAGCCCACCAAGGACTCCACCTCCTACCGCTACCACGGCCGGTGCCTGCCGATGGAGAAGCTGGAGCGCACCAACTCCTGGAAGCCCACCATCGCCGACCCCACCGCGGCCGGCTCGTACCGGATGCAGGTCTTCCGCACCAACTACGGCGTCGTCACCCACCGCGCCACCGTCGGCGGCAAGCCCGTCGCCTACACGGCGCTGCGGTCCACCTACCGCCACGAGGCCGACTCCATCATCGGCTTCCAGATGCTCAACGACCCGTCGTACGTCCGCGACGCCAAGAGCTTCGAGCAGGCCGCCGAGCACATCGGCTACGCCTTCAACTGGTTCTACGCCGACTCCCGTGACATCGCGTACTACAACAGCGGCCTCAACCCGGTCCGCAACCCCGACGTCGACCCGGCGCTGCCCGTCAAGGCCGACCCCGCCTACGAGTGGAAGGGCTTCGACCCCACCACCAACACCTCCGCCCAGACCCCGCCCGCCCAGCACCCGCAGTCGATCGACCAGGACTACTACGTCTCCTGGAACAACAAGCAGGCCAAGGACTACGACTCGGCCGGCTTCGGCAACGGCTCGGTGCACCGCGCCAACCTGCTCGACGACCGGGTGCGCGCCCTGACCGCGGACGGCGGCGTCACCCGGGCGTCCCTGACCCGGGCGATGGCCGACGCCGCCCTCACCGACCTGCGCGGCGAGGACGTGCTGCCCGACCTGCTGCGGGTCCTGGGCAGCAAGCCGGTCGCCGACCCGGCGCTGCGGACCGCGATCCAACGGCTGGACGCCTGGCGCAAGGACGGCGCCCAGCGCCGCGAGACGTCCCCCGGCTCGCACGCCTACGCGCACTCCGACGCGATCCGGCTGATGGACGCCTGGTGGCCGCGCATGGTCAAGGAGGTCTTCCGGCCCGGCCTCGGCACGGACCTCTACGACGCCCTGGGCGCCAACCTCGCCATCGACGAGTCGCCCTCGGCCGGCCACGGCCCCACCGGGGCGCACGCCGGATCGGCCTTCCAGTACGGCTGGTGGAGCTACGCCGACAAGGACCTGCGCGCGGTGCTCGGCGACAAGGTGCAGGGTCCGCTCGCCGTCCGCTACTGCGGCAACGGCGACCTCTCGGCCTGCCGGGACACGCTGTTGACCACCCTCGAACAGGCCACCGCGCAGACCGCCGCCCAGGTCTACCCGGGCGACGACAACTGCAAGGCCGGCGACCAGTGGTGCGCGGACTCGATCATCCACCGCGCGGTGGGCGGTCTGACCCACGACAAGATGACCTGGCAGAACCGCCCCACCTACCAGCAGGTGGTGGAATTCCCCGCCCATAGGTAACGGCCGGGCGGCCACCGAAAAGCGACACGAACGACACGAACGAGACGAACAGCGAGAGCGACACGGCCCCGGGGTGCGCACACCCCGGGGCCGTGTTGTCTTTCCCTTCCGTTTTCCGCCGTTAGCCGGAAACCGCGGCGGTCGGCTGCGGCGCCGGTGCGTTCCGCATGCCGTTCCTCAACCGCTTCGCGTAACGGCCGTTGGGCGGTAGCCAGGCGAGCACCACCGCCGCCACCGCGGTGGCCAGCGCGGGCAGGGTCGCCGCGGTGACCGAGGGCGGCGAGAAGTCGCTCCAGACGAGGGCGTGCACCGGCACCACCAACACCACGGAAACCGTGATCATCACCCGGGACCACACCGACGCCCGCCCCGCGTACAGCCCGAAGACCAGCAGGCACAGCCCGAGGGACGAGGCCAGCACGCCGCGCGCGAGCAGGGTGCCGAACCGGTCGCCGACCACGGCCTCCCAGGCCGGCCCGGCCATCGCCTTGAGGTCGGCCGCGGTGGTCCCGGCGGGCAGTCCGACCAGCTGCGGACTCTCCTGGGCCGCCTGCTCGACGTTCCGTTCGGCCAGTGGGCGGCCCCCGGCGACGACGGTGAGGGCGCCGGCGAAGGTGCCCAGTGCGGACGCGATCGAGCAGGCCACGGTGGCGTTGAGGGTACCGGGCCGTCGGAGGTCGGCCTGGGAATGGCTCACGAACGTAACTCCCCTTGTGAAGAACGTGGTTGTGCGGTGTGGGATTGCTCCGACCATTCCACGGGTACCGCAAACGCATCCAGTATTTTCTGGAAGAAATCCACAGATAATCCCCGGTGATCTCCGGATGACTTTTCCGGGGCGGCTATGCTGCTCATTCCTGAATTTGGGGGAAGGGAAAGCGAGTAGGGGCGCATGGTCGTGTCAGGTCCGCAGCAGAACCCGGGGCGGCAACAGCAGTACCCGACGGAGCTGCTCGACACCACGATGGACCAGCTGCGCACGCTGATCACGGTGCACGAGGCGGGCACCGCGCTGGCGGCGGCCCGCCGGTTGGGCCGGGAGCAGTCCAGCGTGCAGAAGCAGCTCGACACCATGAACCGCACCTTCGCGGCGCTGTGCGGCGAGGAGTTGGTCCTCAAGCAGGGCCGCGGTCGTGACGCGCGATTCACCGCCACCGGCGAGGCCCTGGTCGAACTCGCCCGGCGCACCCTCGGCGAGTGGTCGGCGGGCGTCCACGACGCCCGCCGCCGGCTCGGCCGCACGCTCTCCGTCGGCACCACCCGCTACACCCTCGGCTTCCTCCTGGACGCCGTGGAGTACGTCAGCGGGGACTTCGACCGCGAGGGCGTCGACCTGAAGATCACCCACGTCCGCACCGGCGACCTGTTCACCAAGCTCCGCTCCCAGGAACTCGACCTGGTCTGCGGCAGCGTCGTCGTCACCGAGGGCGAGGAGAGCGCCCAACTCGCCCCGTACGAGGTGATGGAGTGGCGGCGCAGCGGGCTGTCCCTGCTGACGAACCTGCCGCCGGAGCGGCTGCCCGGCGCCTCGTTCCGCGCCGCCGACCTGCCGCGGTTGCCGCTGGTGGTCTCCACCGGCGGGCTCATCGACCGCTTCCTGGCCGCCTGGTACGGCAGCGACTACCGCCAGAAGCTGACCGTCGCCGCCGAAATAGAGGCCGCCCACTACGGTTTCGAGCTGCTCCGCTCGGGCGTGGTCAGCGGCGCGATGCTGGTCACCCGCGGCCTGGGGGAGGCCGCATCCGACGGCCACCTGCCGGAGGCCGAGGGCCTGCGCACCCTGGAGGTCACCGGCGACGTCGGCCCCCGTACCGAAGTCCTGGTCGGCGTCTTCACCCGGCGCGGCGAACGGGCCTCCTACGGGCCGGAGCACCCGCTCAACCGCCTCTGGGAGGCGCTCTCGTGGGAGAGCGAGCGGTGGTGGCTCCGGCCCTGAACGGCCCCTACGGACCGGCTCAGTCGAGGAGTTCGCGCTCCCGGGTCTCCGGCAGCGCCAGCACGCAGGCCAGCGACACCAGCGCCATGGCGGTGACGTACCAGCCCACCGACGCCGAGCCGAACGCCGCCTGGAGCCGGGTGGCCAACAGCGGCGCCACCGCGCCGCCCAGCACCCCGCCGAGGTTGTAGGCGAGCGAGGCGCCCGAGTAGCGGACCGTCGTCCCGAACAGCTCCGGCAGGTACGCGCCCATCGGGCCGTAGACCACGCCCATGCAGAACAGCGCGCCGCCGATGCCCACGGCGATCAGCACCGGCTGCCGGGTGTCCAGCAGCGGGAAGAGCGCCAGCCCCCACACCGCCGCGAGCCCGGAGCCGCCCAGGACCAGCTTCCGGCGGCCGACGCCGTCGGACCGGGTGGCGGCCAGCCAGGTGCCCGCCGCCAGGAACAGGCAGGCGACCAGCGAGAGCCCGAGCATGGTGGTGCGGGAGATGCCCAGGGTGCCGGTGGCGTACGAGAGGCAGTAGGTCGTGGCGGTGTAGAAGAGCCCGTAGGCGATGATCATGCCGCCGGCGCCCAGCAGCAACTCCCGCGGGTGGCGCCGGAACACGTCCACGGCCGGCACCTTGCTGGCCTCCTGCGCGTCCCGCACCTTCGCGAAGACCGGCGTCTCGCTGATCTTCAACCGGACGAACAGCCCCACGCCGACCAGCAGGAACGACAACAGGAACGGCACCCGCCAGCCCCACGAGCGGAACGCCGCATCGCTCATCACCTCGGACAGCAGCCAGAACACCCCGGTCGCCGCGAAGAACCCCACGGACGGGCCGAGTTGCGGAAACGCGGCGTACAGGCCCCGCCGCCCGCGTGGCGCGTGCTCGACGGCCAGCAGTGCCGCCCCGCCCCACTCGCCGCCGAGGCCGATCCCCTGGAGGAACCGCAGCAGGATCAGCAGCAGCGGGGCCCAGATCCCCAACGTCCCGTAGCCGGGCAGCAGTCCGACGAGCGCCGTGGACAGGCCCATCAACAACAGCGAGGCGACCAGCACCGACTTGCGCCCGGCCCGGTCGCCGAAGTGCCCGAACACCACCGACCCCAACGGCCGGGCGGCGAACGCCACCGCGTAGGTGGAGAACGACGCGAGGGTGGCGTTGACCGGGTCGAGCGTCGGGAAGAACGCCTGGTTGAGCACCAGGGCGGCCGCGGTCCCGTAGATGTAGAAGTCGTAGAACTCGATGGCGGTCCCGATGAACGAGGCCACCGCCACCCGCCGCAGGCTCTCCCCGCCCGCCCCGTCCCCCTCCGGAACCGCCGCCGTCTTCGCTGCTGCTGCTCTCGCGTCACTGTGCACGAGCCGCACTCTCATGGTTGGTGTAGGGGGCAGTCAAGGAGGGGGTGGGGGGTCCCGGATGGTGAGACGTACCGGTGCCGCGTGCCGGGTGCCGCGTCCGCTGACGGCCGCGACCGTGGGGGTGTGCGCGCGGCCCGCGCTGTCGCGATTTCGCTCCGACTACGGCTTGAACGCGTACAACCCTCCACCGTAGTGACGCACCTCACGCACCTCCACAATCCGAAATGCCGCTTTCGCTATGTGGGTGGTGGGTGGTGGGGCTTTCCAGTAGGCCCGGCGCTCCCTTACGTTCCCGCACACAACTTCTTCAGAGAATTTTCATCTTGTGAGCGGGGGGTGGGGCGATCGTGTCGTCTGTTGGGGTGGGACGAAGACGTACGTACCAGTGGTTGTCGGTCGGTGCGGCCGGCTGGTTGACGGCCGGGCTGCTCTCCGGGCCGGCGGCCCCCGCCGCGCACGCCGTACCCACGGCCCGTGCGACGCAGCCCGCCGCGCCCGCCGACGCGTCCCAGGCGCCCACCGAGGACGCCGCGCTCGAACAGGCCAGGCGCACCGGCAAGGAGGTCGAAGTCGCGGCGCTGCGCGGGGAGTCGGTGGACGTCGTCGCCACCCCCGAGGGCAAGCTCCAGGCCCGCCAGTACCTCCGCCCCGTGCGTACCCGGATCGACGGTCGCTGGCAGGACGTCGACACGGACCTGGCCCGGCAGTCCGACGGGACGCTCGCACCGAAGGCCACCTCCGTCGGGTTGGCCTTCTCGGGCGGCGGCGACGGCCCCCTGGTGCGGATGCGCCGCGCGGGACGCGAACTGGCCCTCTCCTGGCCGGGGAAGCTGCCGACGCCGGTGACGGACGGCGCGTCGGCCACCTATCCGGACGTGCTGCCGGACGTGGACCTGCGGATGGGCGCGCAGGCGGACGGCTTCACCCAGCTGCTCGTCGTCAAGTCGGCGCAGGCGGCGTCCAGTCCGGAACTGGCACAGCTCAAGCTGAAGCTGGCGACCGAGGGGATGGACGTCAAGAAGACCGCGGCCGGGGGACTGTCCGCGGTCGAGCCCGGCACGGACGCGACGGTGTTCGAGGCGCCGACCCCCGTGATGTGGGATTCCAGCCCGGGCACCGGTGCCCCCGCCCCGGGCCCGGCCAAGTCCGCGCGGACCAGCCCGTCCGCCGCCGCCCCCGCAGCGGGGGACGGGGCGGCGAACGGCGAGCCGTCCGCCGGCGAGTCGGGCAGGCTCGCGCCGGTGGGGGTGGCGGTCCCGGCCGGGAAGGGCCAGGTCGTCCTCACGCCCGACGCCGACGTCCTCAAGGGCAAGGACACCGTCTACCCGGTCTTCATCGACCCGCAGTGGTCCACCCCCCGCGCGACGTCCTGGACGATGGCGACCAAGTACTGGGCCTCGTCCCCGCAGTGGAAGTTCAACGGCAACCCGGACGCCGGGCTCGGCTACTGCAACTGGAACTACTGCAGCCCCAACGACACCAAGCGGCTCTTCTACCAGCTCCCGACCTCCGCCTTCGCCGGAAAGTCGATCCTGAAGGCCGAGTTCGTGGTCCGCAACACCTGGTCCGCGTCGTGCAGCGCCCGGTCGGTCGAACTGTGGCGCACCAAGCCCATCGACACCTCGACCACGTGGAACTCGCAGAACGCCGCCGGTTTCTGGCAGAAGCACCTGCGCTCCGCCTCGTTCGCGTACGGCTACGAGGGTTGCGCGGCCAAGGACGCCGAGTTCGACGTGCAGGCCGCGGTGCAGGAGGCCGCCGACAACGGATGGCCCACGCTCACCTTCGGCCTGCGTGCCGCGGACGAGAGTGACGGCTACGGCTGGAAGCGGTTCTCCGACAAGGGGTTCCTGCGGGTGACCTACAACCGCCCGCCGCCCCAGGTCAAACCGTCCCAGCTGGTGATGGAGTACGGCGGCACCTGCCACCCGTCGGCCTCGCCGGCACGCATCCGGACCCGCGGCCTGCTCTACGCCAACAACATCACCGACCCGGACCGGGACGACGTCCGGGTGCAGTTCCAGGCCAGCTGGGACGCCGGCGACGGCAAGGGCGTCGCCCCCCACTGGCAACCGGCGCTGACCACGGCGAAGAAGTCCGGATCGGGCTTCTCCCTCGCCCTGCCCACCTCGATCCCGACGAACAAGACCGTCAGCTGGGCGGTCCGCGTCTCCGACGGCGCGCAGTACTCGCCGTGGTCGTTCACCGGAGCGGCGGAAGCCTGCTACTTCGTCTACGACACCTCCGTACCGGCCGCGCCGACCCTCACCTCCGGCGCCTATCCGGCCTCCGACCCGGAGAACCCCGACGACCCCTGGTACGACGGCGTGGGCCAGTACGGCACCTTCGTCCTGAAGTCCGCGTCCACCGACGTCACCCGCTACCGCTACGGCCTCAACAACGACCCCACCGCGCGCGACGAGGTCGCCACCTCCGCCGGGGCCGCGAAGTCCGTGAACGTCCTGCCGGGCAAGCCCGGCGTCAACTTCGTCACCGCGCAGGCCTTCGACGCGGCCGGCAACGGAAGCGAGGTCCGCACGTACCAGTACCGCGTCAAGGCGGGCCAACCCGAGCGCGCCACCTGGCAGTTCGACGACGCCGCCGGTGCCACGGAAGCCAAACCCACCACGCCGGCGCGGACCGCCGCCCTGCACGGCGGCGCCACACCGGGCACGGAAGGGGCGATGGGGTCCGCGCTGACCTTCAACGGCACCGACGGCTACGCGGTCACCGACATCCCCGTCGTCGACACCTCCCGCAGCTTCACCGTCTCCACCTGGGCCAAGCCCACCGAGGTGCCCACCCATCCGGCGATCGTCGCCACCCAACCGGGCAACAGCCGCCCCGGCTTCGAGCTGTACTACTCCGCCGACCTCCAGCGGTGGGTCTTCAACCAGTACACCGCCGACAGCCCGGACGCCGCCATCGCCCGCGCCATGGCCCCCCAACCCGGCGGCGTCACCGCCGACCAGTGGACCCACCTGGTGGGCATGTACGACGGGGCCGCCAAGGTGCTGCGGCTCTACGTCAACGGCCAACTCGCCGGCCAGGTGGCCTACGCGACCGCGTGGAACGCCCGCCGCGGCCTCCAACTGGGCGCGGGCTCCTACGACGGCAAACCGGGGGCCTTCTTCCCCGGCGCCGTGGACGAGGTGGAGATCTTCGACCGGGCGCTGAGCGGTCCGGAGGTCACGCAGCTGTACGGCAAACAGCGGCTGCGCGGACCCGGCCGACCCGCCCGCGCGGTCTTCCCCCTCGACGAGGGCGCCGACGCCCAGCAGGTCACGGGCCACGGCGACGTGCTGCCCGCGGTCTTCCACGGCGGTGCCGGAACGGGCCCGGGCGGCGTGGCGGGCCGCGCCTTGACCCTGGACGGCAAGGACGACCACGCCTCGGCCGACGCCCCGCACCTGCCCACCGACCGTCCCTACGCGGTCACCGCCTGGGCCCGCATCACCGACACCACCCGCAACCAGACCGTCGTCGCCCAGGACGGCGGCTTCCTCAGCGCCTTCTACCTCTCCTACGAGGCCCCGACCGGCCTCTGGAGCGTGCGCCTGGCCACCAAGGACGCCACCGACGGCAGCCTCACCGCACAGCGGGTCGCGTCCAAGCAGAAGGCGGCCGTGGGCGCGTGGACGCACCTGGCCGCCGTCCTCGACACGGTGCAGGGGACCGTCAGCCTGTACGTCAACGGAACCCTGCAAGGATCCGCCGCCGCACCCCAGACCTGGCCGGCGGACGGGGCGTTGCAGATCGGGCGTGCGCTGTACCGGGGGGCCTACGTCGACTACCTCGCCGGGCAGATCGACGACGTGCGGCTCTTCGACCGGCCGGTGGCGGAGGGGGAGGTGCACCAGCTCATGGAGCGGCGTCCGGTGCTCACCAGCCGTTGGCAATTCGACCAGGCCGACGCCCCCGGCACCAACTCCGTTCCGGGCGGTCCGGCCATGACGTTGGGAACCGGAGCCAAGCAGGTGCCTGGCGGTGGCTTCATGGGGGAGGGGGGCCTGGTCCTCACCGGTGCGGATCAGGACTACGCCTCCAGTGCGGTTCCCATCGACACCAGCACCAGCTTCACTGTGACGGCCTGGGTCCAGGCCGCCGCCGTGCCTTCCCGCCCGGCCGCACTGATCAGCGCGGAGGGCACCAACGTCAGCAGCTTCGGTGCAGGCTTCGATCCCTACCCCAACGGCTGGGCCGGCGAAGGCCTGTGGGAGGTGGCCGCACCCAGGTCGGACGCAGCAGGCAGTGGAATCGACCGTGCCCTGAACGCCCAGAACTTCAACAGCGTGACGGACTGGAACCATGTCGCGGTCGTCTACGACGGGTTCGCCAAACAGGCACGCATCTACGTCAACGGGCAACTCGGCGAGGTCTCCTGCCTCGACGCCGATGGCGATGGGCAACCCGATGAAGCGCCATGCACGGAGGCGGTTCCCTGGGCCGAGAACGTCATCTCTTTCCAAGCCGTGAAGTCCTTGCAGCTCGGACGAGCCAAGGGCGCCAACTCCTTCGGCGACTACTGGCCCGGCGCCATCGACGACGTCTGGACGTTCCAGGGAGCGCTGAGCGAAGAGCAGGTCGCCAGCCTTGCCGGTTCGTGGAGTGGCCTTCCGACCGAGGTGCCCGACGTGCCGGACCGAGTCTGACGCGCCGCGGTGTGCGGGGCCGGCGCTCCGCACACCGCACCCGATCTGCATTGTCCTTCAACGCCATGACCCGGGCACTCGTATGCCCGGACGGTGACCAGGGGTGGGAACGAACATGAACGGAAAGCTCTTCTTCCGCCGCAGACGCCTGCGGCGTCGACTCGCCGTGGGACTCGCCGCGGCGCTGACCGGCTCGCTGCTGACGGCACTGTCCCCGGCGGCGCAGCCGGAGGCCGCCGGAGCGTCTGCCGGCCGCCCGGATCCGGGCAGGCCCGTCCCGGGAGCCGACGGCCTGCGGGTCAAGCCCCGCAAGCTCTCCACGGGACCCAGGACCCCGCAGGAGCGGCCCAGGAGCGCCTGGCCCAAGCCCGGCACCACGACCCTGCACGTCTCGGGGCCGGACAAGGCCACGCCACCGAAGGAGTCGGCCGGCGGTGGCGCGGCCCTCCCGCTGACGCTCACCCCCGCCCCCCAGCGGCCAGCGGCCAAAGCCAAGGGCAGCGCGAGAGCCGCCGCCGCGGCCCCTGACACCGTCGACGTCCGCGTGCTGGAGCAGTCGACGGCCCGCCAGGCAGGCGTCGACGGCATGCTGTTCACCCTGCAACCCGCGGGGAAGTCCGCCGCGGCGCCTGCCCGGCCCGCTCCCGTCCAGGCGAAGCTCGACTACACCGCCTTCGCCGGCGCGTTCGGCGGTGGCTACGCCTCCCGCCTGCGCCTGGTGGAGCTCCCGGCCTGCGCGGCGACCACCCCGCAGAAGCCGGCCTGCCGCACGTCCACCCCGCTGCCGACGCAGAACGACACCGAGCAGCACAGCCTCACCGCCACCTCGGTCCCGATGCGGTCCGGGGCCCCCACCGTCCTCGCCGCCGTCGGCGACGACAAGGGCGTCAAGGGCGACTACAAGGCCACCAGCCTCGCCCCCTCCGCGACGTGGAACACCAGCCTCAACACCGGTGACTTCCACTGGTCCTACGACATGCCGGTCCCCGAAGTCCCCGGTGGCCTCAAGCCCAAGGTGGGCCTGTCGTACTCCTCCGGCGCCATCGACGGCCGTACCGGAGGCACCAACAACCAGGGCTCCTGGGCCGGGGACGGCTTCGAGATGTGGCCCGGCTTCATCGAGCGCCGCTACAAGCCCTGCTCCGACGATGGCGAGAAGCACGCCGACGGCAACAAGCCGGGCGACCTGTGCTGGGCCTACGACAACGCGTTCCTCTCGTTCAACGGCCGCGCCGGCGAACTGGTCCCCGCGGGCAAGGACCAGTGGAAGCTCCAGGCCGACGACGGAACCCGCATCAAGCGCCTGACCTCGGCCGACCGTGACAACGGCGACAACGACAACGAGTACTGGGAGCTGACCGACCCCACCGGCACCCGCTACTACTTCGGCTACCACAAGCTCCCCGGCTGGGCCACCGGCAAGGAGACCACCGACGCCACCTGGACCGCCCCGGTCTTCGGCAACAACAGCGGCGAGCCCTGCAACAAGTCCAACTTCAAGGACTCCTGGTGCCAGCAGGCCTGGCGCTGGAACCTTGACTACGTCGTCGACCCGCACGGCAGCGCGATCGCCTACTACTACGACAAGGAGACCAACACCTACGGCCGCGACCTCGACAAGGACAGCGGCACCCCCTACACCCGCGGCGGCTCCCTCAAGCGCATCGAGTACGGCCGCTCCGCCGGCGACCTGTACACGGGCAAACCACTCGCCCAGGTCACCTTCACCAGCGCCGAACGCTGCCTGCCCGAGACCGGCGTCACCTGCGCCGCGGACACCATCGACGCCAAGAGCTTCTACTGGTACGACACCCCCTGGGACCTCAACTGCAAGGCCGGCACCGCCTGCGACCAGGGCCGGTTCTCGCCCACCTTCTGGACCCGCAAGCGCCTGACCGGCGTGAGCACCGAGGTCCTCAAGGACGGCGTCCTCACTCCCGTCGACTCCTGGGCGCTGACCCACCGTTGGGGCAAGGCAGACGTCGACTACCAGCTGGAACTGGACTCCGTCCAGCACACCGGTCGCACCGCCACCACCCCGATCGCCCTGCCGAAGACCACCTTCGCCTACACCCAGCTCGCCAACCGCCTGGACAAGACCGGCGACGGCTACGCCCCCTACGTCAAGGACCGCCTCTCCAACGTCGCCGACGAATACGGCGGCCAGATCAGCGTCAACTACTCCGAACCCGCCTGTTCCTTCGCCGGCCTGCCCACCCCCGAGTCCAACACCACGCGCTGCTTCCCGCAGTTCATCGGCGGCAGTGCCAGCGACGACATGGAGCAGTCCTGGTTCAACAAGTACGTCGTCACCTCCGTCACCACCACCGACCGCACGGGCGGAGCGCCCGACCAGGTCACCCGCTACGGCTACCTCGGCGACGCCGCCTGGCACTACGACGATGACGACGGCCTGACCAAGGAGAAGTTCAAGACCTGGTCCCAGTGGCGCGGCTACGGACAGGTCCGCGTCCAGACGGGCGGCCAGGGCACCGCGGCCGACGCCATGAAGACGCAGGAGGACAGCTACTTCCTGCGCGGCATGGACGGCGACCGCAAGAGCGCGGGCGGCGGCACCAAGGCCGTCAGCGTCACCCTGCCCGACGGCGAGGGCGAGCCGCTGACCGACGACGCCTCCGCGACCGGGTTCGGGTACAAGACCGTCACCTACTCCGCGCCCGGCGGCAAGGTCCTGGCCAAGACCGTCAGCCGGCCCTGGCACCACGAGACGGCCAAGAAGGTCCGCGACTGGGGCACCGTCACCGCCAACTTCACCGGCACCGCGAGCGCCCGCGCCTTCACCTCCCTCGACGACGGCGCCGGCGCCAAGTGGCGCACCACCACGACCGCGTCCACCTACGACCCCGAGACCGGCCGGGTCACCGAGGTCAGTGACCGGGGCGACGACGCCACCACCGACGACGACCGCTGCACCCGCACCACCTACGCCACCAACACCGACAGCAACATCCTCACGCTGCCCGCCCGCGTCGAGACCGTCGCCACCGAATGCGGCACCAGCCCCGACCGCGCGAAGGACGTCCTCTCCGACGTCCGCACCGCCTACGACTCCGGCGCCTACGGGGCGGCCCCCACCAAGGGCGACCCCACCGCCGTCGCCACCCTCAAGAGCCACGACGGCACCACCGCCACCTACCTCGAATCAACGACCGCCTACGACGACTACGGCCGCCCGCAGAAGACCACCGACCTCACGGCCGACGTCACCGCCATCGGCACCAGCGCCCCCACCCGCACCCCCCGCACCGACGGCCGCACCACAACCACCACCTACACCCCGGCCACCGGCTTCCCCACCCAAACCGTCACCACGACACCCCCTGCCAACCCCCAGGACCCCACCACCGCCCAGACCACCACCACCGAACTCACCCCCCTGCGCGGCCTGCCCACCGCCACCGTCGACACCAACGGCAAACGCACCGTCATGGCGTTCGACGCCCTCGGCCGTTCGACCAAGGTGAGCCTGCCCGACCGCAGCACCGCGTCCCTCCCGACCTACCAGTTCGACTACTCCGTCGAAGAGGGCAAGCCGACCGCCGTCGCCACCCGCACCCTCAACACCACCGGCACCAGCCAGCTCGTCTCCTACACCCTGTACGACGGCTACCTGCGCACCCGCCAGACCCAGGCCCCCGGCCCCGACGGCGGACGGCTGATCAGCGACACCTTCTACGACGAACGCGGCCTGGCCACCAAGGCGTTCGCGCCGTACTACAGCACCGGCGCCCCGGCCCGCGACGTCTTCAAGCCCGCCGACGCGCTGGGCGTGGAGTCCCAGACCTGGCAGACCTACGACGGCCTCGGCCGCGAGACCGAGTCCCGCGAGGTCGCCGGCAACGGCGAGGGCGGCAAGGTCCTCGCCGTCACCCGCACCACCTACGGCGGCGACCGCACCACCGTCATCCCGCCCGAGGGCGGCACCGCCACCACGACCGTCATCGACGCCCGCGGCCAGACCACCCAACTCCTCCAACACCGCACCCGCGACGCAGGCGCCCCGGCCGACACCACCCGCTACGCCTACACCCCCGCAGGCAAGCTCGCCGACGTCACCGACCCGGCCGGCAATCACTGGAGCTACGCCTACGACCAGCGCGGCAACCAGATCCAGGCCAACGACCCCGACAAGGGCGTCACGAAGAGCACCTACGACGACCGCAGCCAACCGACCACCACCGAGGACGCCAACGGCGCCGCCCTGGCCTCCGTCTACGACGGCCTCGGCCGCAAGGTCGCACTCCACGACAGGACCGCCGACGGCCCCCTCCGCGCCGCGTGGGTCTACGACACCGTCGCCAAGTCCAAGGGCCAACTCGCCGAGTCCACCCGCTACGTCGACGGCAAGCCCTACACCACCAAGACCACCCAGTACGACACCCTCTACCGGCCGCAGCGCGTCTCCGTCGTCGTCCCCGACTCCGAGGGCAAGCTCGCCGGCACCTACGAGGCCACCACGGCCTACTACACGAACGGCCTGCCCAAGGCCCGCAGCATGTCCCAGGTGGGCACCATCCTCGGCAAGGGCTGGAACTACTCCTACGCCAACGACACCCTGCGACTGACGTCCGTCTTCGGCATCGGCATCCGTTCCGACGCCACCTACAACCTGGTCGGGCAACCCCTCACCTACCGGATCGGCACCAGCACCGGCAAACCCACCCAGGTCACCAACACCTACGAGTGGGGCACCCGCCGTCTGTCCAACTCCCGCGTCGACCGCCAGGACATCAACGGCGTCGACAAGTCCGCCACCTACGCCTACGACCCCGCCGGCAACATCACGTCCCTCTCGGACGTCTCCCGCTCCGGCATCGACACCCAGTGCTTCGCCTACGACCACCTGCGTCGCCTCACCGAAGCCTGGACCCAGTCCGACAAGACCTGCGCCACCGCCCCCGCCGGCAACCTCGTCGCCGGCCCCGCCCCGTACTGGCAGTCCTACCGCTACGACCTCGCCGGCAACCGCACCGCCCGCACCGAGCACGACCCCACCGGCGACGCCGCCAAGGACACCAAGAGCACCTACACCTACCCCAAGCCCGGCACCCCCCAGCCCCACACCCTGACCTCGGTCGACACCACCGCCCCCACCGGCACCAGCACCTCCGCCTACACCTACGACCCCACCGGAAACACCACCACCCGCACCCTGCACGGCGACAAGCAGACCCTCACCTGGGACCCCGAAGGCCACCTCACCAAGGTCACCGAACCCGCCGGCGACAAGGGCACCAAAACCACCGCCTACCTCTACGACGCCGACGGCAACCGCCTCATCACCCGCACCGACACCAAGACCACCCTCACCCTCGGCGACCACACCGAAGTCACCCTCGACAAGGGCTCCGACACCCCCAAGGGCACCCGCTACATCCCCCTCGGCGGCGGCAACCAGGCCGTCCTGACCGACGACGGCACCTACACCGTCACCCTCGCCGACCACCAGGGCACCGGCCAACTCGCCGTCAACACCACCAACGACGCCCTCACCCAACGCCGCACCCTCCCCTTCGGCGGCCCCCGCGGCCTCCAACCCGACACCTGGCCCGGCACCAAGGGCTTCGTCGGCGGCACCAACGACACCACCGACACCGGCCTCACCCACCTCGGCGCCCGCGAATACGACCCGGAAACGGGCCGCTTCCTGTCGGTCGACCCGCTCATGGACCTGGCGGACCCCCAACAGTTCAACGGCTACACCTACAGCAACAACAACCCCGCCACCTTCAGCGACCCCAGCGGCCAGATGTTCGCCGGCGACGACGGCCGCGGCTACGGCGTCGTCCAGAACAAGGACGGCGGCCAGCGTCTCTCCGGCTCCAAGAACTGGAATCCAGGGCCGGGATCCTGCATCCTTCCGAAATGCCATGCCCCCAACAATGGCCCGACTCACCTCACGATCTATCCGGGAGTTGAGGCCCCTCTCAGTTGGGATAAAGCCTTCGAGCTCGAGCGGCGTTTTATCGACGTCACTCATGAATTCGGGTTTTGGGGTAACCCGCGCTTCGAGGACGGTCCGATGGCCGGCGTGCAAATCATGCATGTCCTGAGTGAAGCCTGTTACCGGATCGAGGGTGGCTGCCCTGAAGAGGTCTATAGTTTCGAGAAGCTCCTTTCTGCTGCAGCAGTGGCCACATTGACCGAGGGTGCCATCCCTCGCAAGCTGCCTGGACGCCTCCCCGCAAAGTCAGGGTTCTGTCACAGCTTCTTGCCTGATACCGAAGTTGCCCTCGCCAACGGCAAGCGGAAACGCATCGAGGAAATCAAAACCGGCGACAGGGTCATAGCCACTGACCCTGAAACCGGCAAGACGAGCGCTCGCCCTGTAGTCGCCACCATTGTCACCAAGGACGACAAACACTTCACCGACCTGACGGTCAAAACCCCATCCGGTGACTCCAGCATCATCGCCACCGACACCCACCCCTTCTGGTCCGCCGACAAGAAGAAGTGGATCAACGCCGGCGATCTCCGTCCGGGTACGGAACTCCGCACCCCCCAGGGGGAAATGATCCAGGTCACCGCGGTTCGCCACTTCCACAAGCAGCAGCAGACCAACGACCTGACTATCTCAGGTACTCACACGTACTATGTGTTGGCGGGCGATACGCCGGTGCTCGTTCACAACAGCAACTGTGGTCCTGGGTTGTCCATCAATGAGGGGCAGTTCGGAAAGAAGTGGGGTAAGCATGCTCAGGACTATGGCCTCAACCCCGGTGATGCCTCTTCCCGTCAGTGGTTCCGTGACAAAATCACCGAGGTCCGCGGGTCGCATGACGAGGTCCGACGAGGTCCGTGGAATCCCGCGAATGGAGGTGGAGAAGATTATTTCTTCTACCGTAGAGGGAGCGATCTCCTCGTGACGAAGGGTGACGGTCAGTTCGTCACCATGTTCCCCATGGAGAAGCCAAATGTCTGGTTCCAGCAAGCAACTCCCTACTCGTGAGGATGCAAGAAATGGCCGAGCGGGAAGTGGCGAATTTGCGAGCGGGGCAACGCGTGCGAGCTGCGCTTGGTGTCAAGTACGTCGCAGGCGACTCTCAGGATTCTGCATCGGTCGAGGCCGTGGAATTCCTGACTGGCGGAGACTCCTCCATTCTCTTGTCTTGCGACACGGACTGGACGCTCAAGGTCGCTGAAGGTAGGTGGCCGGCGCTGCCCGCATGGTGTTGGCCAGTTGATTCATGGGCTTTCGTGGACATGGGTGATATCGGCAGTCCTGGTCTCGATCTAGTAATTTCGACATCAGAAATCCTTAATTCAGTAGGTGAGGTTTGCGGTGTCGTGCTGGAGTTCCCTGTGGCGTGGGTGACCATCCGATCAGGCGAAGCGCTGACATGGGATATTGCCCGTAAGGCAAACTGATGGCGTAGGCAAAATCGAACCGCCGCCAGGACGTCCTGGCGGCGGTTCGATTTTGCCTACGCTGTTGACCGTCTTGGTGGTCTCCGGGCTGCCGAGTGCGCGGGCGTCGCTGGGCTGTCCAGTGCAGTGCCGGAGGGCGTCGATGGCGCCGGGCGACATGGTTGTGGCGCCTCCGCGGATCTTTCCGCCTCGGCCTCACCCCTCCCTATACCGCAAATACCTCCCCCGAACCCCCCGAAACCCCCTCAGCCCCTCCTCCCAAGACCCGGCGATCTCGTCCACCCCTGCCCCCGCGTCGATCATCTTGCGGACCGTGTCCGTGCCCGTCAGGTGGTCGAAGTGGGCGGTGCGCCAGGTGAAGTCGGGCCAGAGGTGGCGGGCGGTGGTCAGGAGGGCGATGCCGGTGCGGACCGGGTCGAAGGTGGTGCGGTCGTGGACGTGGAGTTGGAGGCCGCCGATGGTCTTGCCCTGGAACTTGGAGAAGGTGGGGGCGAAGTACGCCTCGCGGAAGTGGACGCCGGGCAGGGCCAGTTCGGTGACGGCCTCGGCCCAGTGGCGGTCCAGGCCGTCCGCGCCGAGGAGTTCGAAGGGGCGGGTGGTGCCGCGGCCCTCGGAGAGGTTGGTGCCCTCGAAGAGGCAGGTGCCGGCGTAGGCGAGGGCGGTGTCGACGGTCGGCATGTTGGGGCTCGGCGGCACCCACGGCAGGCCGGTCGCGTCGTAGAAGTCGCTGCGGTGCCAGCCGGTCATCGTGACGGTGTCCAGTGCCACCGGCCGCCCGGCCGCCGCGGGCACGAACTCGCCGTTGAAGAGCAGGGCCAGTTCCACCACCGTCATCCCGTGCGCCTGGGCGATCGGTTCGCGGCCGACGAAGGAGGCGTAGCGGCGGTCCAGGACGGGGCCGGTCGCCCTCCGGCCGGTCAGCGGGTTGGGGCGGTCCAGCACCACGAACCGCTTGCCGGCCAGTACGGCCGCGACCATGCAGTCGTAGAGCGTCCAGATGTAGGTGTAGAAGCGGGCGCCGACGTCCTGGATGTCGAAGACGACGGTGTCCACGCCGGAGGCGGTGAAGACGTCGGCGAGTTCGCGGCCGCTCTTGTCGTAGGTGTCGTAGACGGGGAGGCCGGTGGCGGGGTCGTCGTAGCGGCCTTCGGAGCCGCCGGCCTGGGCGGTGCCGCGGAAGCCGTGCTCGGGGCCGAAGACGGCGGCGAGGCGGACCCGGGGGTCGGCGTGCATCACGTCCACGACGTGCCGCACGTCGTGGGTGACGCCGGTGGGGTTGGTGACGATGCCGACCCGGTGGCCGTCCAGGAGGCGGTAGCCGTCGGCGGCCAGGCGGTCGAAGCCGGTGCGCACCCGCCGCCGGCCGTCGCGCGGGGCCGCCTGGGCCGCGCCCGGTCCCGCGGTGACCGCCGCCGCGGCCGCCCCCGTCGCCGCCAGGTGCCCCAGCAGAACGCGTCTCGACAGAGCCATGCGCACACCTCCGTGAACAGTGGTGGACCCGATGTGTGTCGTGGGCACGCTAATGCTCCGCGGCCCGCTGCGGAACGTGCCCGGCCGTGGCGGGAAACAGAGCCTTCCGCTGGGACATACCGACTGGTTAGTCTGCCCCTGCCGGCATCCGGCGAACGGGTGGGCCGGGGCGACGACCGAGGGAGACGCAGCGTGGCAGCCGTACGGGACAAGGCCGTGGTCGTGACCGGAGCGGGCGGGGGGATCGGCGCCGCACTGGCCCGCCGGTTCGCCGCCGAGGGAGCCCGGGTCGTGGTCAACGACCTGGACGAGGCCAAGGCCCGCAAGATGGCCGAGGAGATCGGGGCGGTCGCGGTCCCCGGCGACGCGTCCGGCATCGTCGGCCCGGCCCGCGAGGCGCTCGGCTCCGCCATCGACGTCTTCTGCGCCAACGCCGGGGTCGGCACCGGCGGCGGACCCGAGGCCCCCGAGGACGACTGGGCGCTGGCCTGGGACGTCAACGTGATGGCCCACGTGCGGGCGGCCCGCGAGCTGCTGCCGGAGTGGCTGGCGCGCGGCAGCGGCCGGTTCGTCTCCACGGTGTCCGCCGCCGGCCTGCTCACCATGGTCGCCGCGGCCCCCTACAGCGTCACCAAGCACGGTGCGTACGCCTTCGCCGAGTGGCTGTCGCTGACCTATCGCCACCGCGGCATCGACGTGCACGCCATCTGCCCGCAGGGCGTGCGCACCGACATGCTGGCCGCCACCGGGGTCGCCGGCGACCTCGTCCTGACCCCGACCGCCATCGAACCGGACGCCGTCGCCGACGCGCTCTTCACCGCCATGGACGAGCGCCGCTTCCTGGTCCTGCCGCACCCGGAGGTCGCCGACTACGTCACCGCCCGGGCCGCCGACCCGGACCGCTGGCTGACCGGCATGAACCACCTCCAGCAGAAGTTGGAGGCGCGCGAGGGGGAGACCCGGTGACCACCTACCAGGACAAGCCGTGGCTGGCCCTCCTCACCGCCGCCCAACGCGGCCCCGTCCAGCCGCCGCCCTCCCCGCTGCACGCCTTCCGCACCGCGGTCCGCCGCGCCCCCGACCGCACCGCGCTCGCCTACTTCGACGGCCGGCTCTCCTACGCCGAGGCCGATGCGCTCTCCGACGGCCTCGCCGGCCACCTGGCGGCCCGTGGCTTCGGGCCCGGCGACCGGGCCGTGGTCATGCTCCAGAACACCCCGCACTTCGTGCTCGCGGTGCTCGCGGTCTGGAAGGCCGGCGGCGTGGTCGTCCCGGTCAATCCCATGTACAAGGCGGCGGAGACTCGGCACATCCTGGACGACGCCGAGGTGCGTGCCGTCCTGTGTGCGGACCGCACCTGGGCGGACCACCTGCGCGCCACCACCGCCGCGACGCCCTCGGTCCGCATCGCGCTGACCGCCGACGAACGCGGCCTTCAAGGCCGCCACGACCCCCGCGTGCTGCGCGGCGCACCCGCCGGCCCCCAGGACGGCGCGGACGACCTGCTCACCGCCGCCCGCACCGGTGGACCGGCGCCCGCCGTCCCGGAGCCGGCCGCCGCCGACACCGCGCTCATCAGTTACACCTCCGGCACCAGCGGCACCCCCAAGGGCGCCATCAACACCCACGGCAACATCAGCTACAACGCGGAACGGCAGCGCACCGGCCTCGGCCTCCCCGAGGGCGCCACCTACTTCGCCCTCGCCCCGCTCTTCCACATCACCGGCATGGTCTGCGAGTTCGCCGCCTGCCTCGCCACCGTCGGCACCCTGGCCCTGGCCTACCGCTTCGAGGCCGGCACCGTCCTGGACGCCTTCCTGGAGCACCGGCCGGCCTTCACCGTCGGCCCGTCCACCGCCTACATGGCGCTCATGGCCCACCCGGACGTCACCCCCGGGCACTTCGCCTCCTTCCACTGCATGAGCTCCGGCGGCGCACCGCTGCCGCCGGCCCTCGTCGAGAGGTTCCGCGCCGACTTCGGGCCCTACGTGCACAACGGCTACGGCCTGACCGAGTGCACCGCGCCCTGCGCCAGCGTCCCGCCCGGGCGCCAGGCCCCCGTCGACGAGGTCTCCGGCACGCTCGCGGTGGGCGTCCCGGGCCCGGACACCGTCGTGCGGATCGTCGACGACGCCGGCCGCGACCTGCCGTTCGGCGAGCAGGGCGAGATCGCGGTCCGCGGTCCGCAGGTCGTGCCCGGGTACTGGCGGCGGCCGGACGCCACCGCCGAGACCCTCCCGGACGGTGAACTGCGCACCGGCGACATCGGGTTCATGGACCGGGACGGCTGGCTCTACGTCGTCGACCGCAAGAAGGACATGATCAACGCGGCAGGTTTCAAGGTCTGGCCCCGCGAGGTCGAGGACGTCCTCTACACCCACCCCGCGGTGCGCGAGGCCGCCGTCGTCGGGGTGCCCGACCCGTACCGCGGGGAGACGGTCAAGGCGTACGTCAGTCTCCGTCCGGGCGCGTCGCCCGCCCCGGAGGAACTCGCCGCCTACTGCAGGGAACGACTCGCGGCCTACAAATACCCCCGCGTGGTGGAGGTCCTGCCGGAGCTGCCCAAGACCGCGAGTGGCAAGATCCTCCGACGGGAGCTGCGCCAGCGCGCATGACGGAACGCACGTAAGGAACAGGTGAGAGCGATGGCCAGCATCAAGGAAGGCGCCAGCGGCGGCGGCGCGGCGAAGCCCGTCGCGCAACGACTGCTGGCCACCGCCACCAGGCTCTTCGCGGAGCAGGGCTACGACCGCACCTCGGTCCAGGAGATCGTGGACGCGGCGGGCGTCACCAAGGGCGCCCTCTACCACTACTTCGGTTCCAAGGAGGACCTGCTCCACGAGGTCTACGGGCGGGTGCTGCGGCTCCAGCAGGAGCGGCTGGACCGGTTCGCGGACGCCGACGCGCCGGTGGAGCAGCGGCTGCGGGACGCCGCCGCCGACGTGGTGGTCACCACCATCGAGAACCTCGACGACACGAAGATCTTCTTCCGCTCGATGCACCACCTGAGCCCGGAGAAGGACAAGCAGGTACGGGCCGAACGGCGGCGCTACCACGAGCGGTTCCGGGCGCTGGTCGAAGAGGGCCAGCACACCGGGGTGTTCAGCGCGGACGTCCCCGCCGACCTGGTCGTCGACTACCACTTCGGTTCGGTGCACCACCTGGGCACCTGGTACCGCGAGGACGGGCCGCTGAGCCCCCAGCAGGTCGCCGACCACCTGGCCGGTCTCCTCCTGCGGGCCCTGCGGCCGTAACGGGCACGCCTTCGCCCGCGTAACGGGCACGGCCTCCTCCGCGGAATACCCCCGCCCCCACCCGGCGTTGTGGCCCCACAGGGGGCGCACCCGACCCCTACGGGGAGTGTTCGATCGCGCCCTACGGGTCCCAGCCTGACTGGCTACTACGTCCCGGTGGCGGCCGTGGGTGCCGTGGGTGCCGTGGGTGCGGTCGGGGTGTGGACATGTGTGGCGAGCCAGGAAAGCGCGTCAGAGAAGGCGCTGGCTGCCAACTGCCAGGTGTGGCCGCCTGGTTGGTAGTGCAGGCTGCAGGAGACGCCCTTTTTGCCGGCGGCGGCGCAGAGCTTCTGCGCGTCGGCCGTCTGACCGCCCATCCCATCGCCGGGGATGTCGCGTCCGCCAAAGCCCATGGGGCCCGAGCGGGACATGGTGCCGCCGTGCCTGTGCTGGCCTTGGTGTCCGCCCTGCCGACCGCCGGATCCGCCGTGACTGTTGTTGTTCGGGCCGCCCCATCTGCCCGGTCCGCCGGGCCCGCCGCTGGTGGAGTTGTCGAACCAGCCGGCGGTGTCGGTGTAGCGGGCGTGCGCTGCCAGCACGGTCAACGGGTCGAACTTCGCCCACGCTGCCTGGCTGCCCCCGTACAGATCCTTGATGGTCAGTTGCTTGGTGCCGACGATCGGACCCTCGTCGCCCGCGATGTCCTCGAAGCTGCTGAACAGCTCCGGGTGCATGACGGCGAGATCGACCGCGCAGGTGCCGCCCATGGAAAAGCCCACGACCCCCCAGTCAGCCGCGGCGGCCGAGGCGCCGAAGTGGGAAATGACGTAGGGCCGGACGTCTTTGGTGAGGTGGTCGGCGGCGTTGCCGCGCGGGCCGTTGACGCATTCCGTGTCGTTGTTGAAACTGCCCCCCGAGTCCGCGAACACCAGGATGGGGGCCTGTCCGTGGTGTGCCTTGGCGTAGGAGTCGATGGTGGCGATCGCACCACCGGTGCGGATCCAGTCGGCGGGCGTGTTGAACTCGCCCCCGATCATCATCAGCACCGGCAGCTGCGGATGGTGGGCCCCCTCAAACCAGGCAGGAGGCAGGTACACGTACTCCTCGCGGTGCGTGAAGTGGCTCGCGGTGTCCGGGATGTCCACTCCCACCACGCGACCGGTGGCCATCGTGTTCCCCTTGGTCTGCAACGCGCTCAGCTGCGAGGCGTCGACCTGGTCGGGCAGCGGTCCGGCGGTGATCTGCGACCACGCCTCCTGCACGGTCGGGAAGTACCCCACCCACTGGTTCAGCACCAGCCCCGTGCACAGCAGGCCCAGCGGGATCACCGGTACCGACAGCAGGCGCCGCCACCAGCGCGCGCCCCGCCAGCCCAACACCGCGACGGCCAGCGCCGCCGCAGTGATCCCGATCCACACCCACAGCGAGAACGGCGCCGGATCGGTGGCCAGCGCGTTGGTGTCCACGTACCACCACGCAAGCAGCGCGACGAGCAGCCCCACACCGGCGGAAACCGGTAGCCACAGCAATCTCCAGCGCCGGGTACGCCAGCCGACCACGACGACGAGCAGCGCCCCGGCGGTGATCTGGAGCGTCAGCGGCAACCAGCCGCCCAACAGTGATACGCCGGCATGCCAGGCAGGTGCGGGCGCGCTTCCATGCGATGGTGCAGAGAGGTACACAAGCAGCCAGCCTGCCTGTGTCCGACAAGCACCCACCATATTGACCGAATGAGGAACTGGTGAGAATTCCCTTTAAGTCGGGTGGCCGGGTCATGGCGCCATGACCCGGCCACCCGACTGGGCTCCCCGTCTTACGGGCCCTCGCCCCACAGGCAAGGCGCGCCCCGCCCGCAGCCCACCACCCCGTCCTACAGGTACCGCTTCAACTCGCGCCGTGCCAGCGAGCGTTGGTGCACCTCGTCGGGGCCGTCGGCCAGCCGCAGTGTCCGGGCGGCGGCCCACAGTTCGGCCAGGGGGAAGTCCTGGCTGACCCCGCCCGCGCCGTGCAGCTGCACCGCCTTGTCGAGGATGTCCACGACCGTGCGCGGGGTGGCGATCTTGATGGCCTGGATCTCGGTGTGCGCGCCCTTGTTGCCGACGGTGTCCATCAGCCATGCGGTCTTCAGCACCAGCAGCCGCAGCTGTTCCACCGCCACCCGGGCGTCCGCGATCCACTCCTGGACCACGCCCTGCTGCGCCAGCGGCTTGCCGAACGCGGTACGGGACGCCGCCCGCCGGCACATCAGCTCGATCGCCCGCTCCGCCATCCCGATCAGCCGCATGCAGTGGTGGATCCGGCCGGGCCCCAGCCGCGCCTGCGCGATGCCGAAGCCGCCGCCCTCCGTGCCGATGAGGTTGCCCACCGGCACCCGGACGTCGTCGAACACGACCTCCGCGTGCCCGCCGTGGTAGTGGTCCTCGTAGCCGTAGACCTGCATGGCGCGCTTGACGGTCAGGCCGGGGGTGTCCCGCGGCACCAGCACCATCGACTGCTGCCGGCGGAGGTCCGGGCCGTCCGGGTCGGTCTTGCCCATCACGATGAAGATCTGGCACAGCGGGTTCATGGCCCCGGAGATGTACCACTTGCGGCCGTTGATGACGTAGTCGTCGCCGTCCCGCTCGATGCGGGTCTCGATGTTGGTGGCGTCCGACGAGGCCACCTCCGGCTCGGTCATCGCGAACGCGGAGCGGATCTCGCCCGCCAACAACGGCTCCAGCCACCGCTTCTGCTGCGCGTCGTCGCCGAACTGCGCCAGCACCTCCATGTTGCCGGTGTCCGGCGCCGCGCAGTTCAGCGCGGTCGGCGCCAACTGCGGGCTGCGACCGGTGATCTCGGCCAGCGGCGCGTACTGGAGGTTGGTCAGCCCCGCGCCGTGCTCCGCGCCCGGCAGGCCGTGCTGGTCCACGAAGAACAGGTTCCACAGGCCCTGCCGGCGCGCCTCGGCCTTGAGGTCCTCCACCACCTGCGGGGTGTCCCACGGCGAGGCCAGCGCGGCCCGCTGCTCGTCCGCGACCCGCTCCGCCGGGTACACCCAGTCGGTCATGAACGCGTCGAGCCGGCCGCGCAGTTCCTCGGTGCGCGCGTCGAATGCGAAGTCCATCGGTGCCTCAGCCTTCCTTGAGGGTGGTCAGTCCGCGGTCGATGAAGACGGGCACCAGCTCGCCGATCCGGTCGAAGCCCGCGCCGACCGTCTGGCCCAGCGTGTAGCGGTAGTGGATGCCTTCGAGGATCACGGCGAGCTTGAACCACGCGAACGCGGTGTACCAGGCGATCCGTCCGACGTCCCGGCCGGAGCGCTCGGCGTAGCGGGCGATCAGCTCGTCCGGGTCGGGGTGGCCCGGTGCGCCGCTGGTGGTGCTGACCGGCGATCCGGGCAGGCCCAGGTCGGTGCAGTACATCGCCAGCAGCCCGAGGTCGGTCAACGGGTCGCCCAGCGTGGACATCTCCCAGTCCAGCACCGCGGTGATGGTGTCGCCGGCGCCCACCAGGACGTTGTCCAGCCGGTAGTCGCCGTGCACCACGGTCGGCGCGGGGGAGGCGGGCAGCGCCCGGCCCAGCGCCTCGTGGAGCGCGTCGATGCCGGGCAGGTCGCGGTTCTTGGAGGCCGCCAGCTGCTTGCCCCAGCGCCGCAACTGGCGCTCCAGGAAGCCGTCCGGGCGCCCGAAGTCGCCCAGTCCGGCCGCCGCCGGATCCACCGCGTGCAGCTCCACCAGCGTGTCGACGAGGGACAGCACCACCGCCCGGGTCCGCTCCGGCCCGAGCGGGGCCAGCTGTTCCACGGTCCGGTACGGGGTGCCGGCCACCAGCTCCATCACGTAGAACGGCGCGCCGATGACGGACTCGTCCGTGCACAGCAGCAGCGCCTCGGGCACCGGCACCGCGGTGTCGTGCAGCGCGCTGATCACCCGGTGCTCGCGCCGCATGTCGTGCGCGGTGGCCAGCACGTGGCCGAGCGGCGGGCGGCGGACCACCCAGGAGGCGGTGCCGTCGGTGACCCGGTAGGTGAGGTTGGAGCGCCCGCCCTCGATGAGCTGCGCGCCGAGCGGCCCGGAGACCAGGCCCGGCCGCTCCCGGTCCAGGTGCGCCCGCAGGCGCTCCGGATCGAGGCCGGGGGGCGCCTGTCCGGCGGCCGGCGGGGGCGGGGTGCCGTTGCTCATCGTGCTTCCTCCGTACGGAGTGGACGGTCGGACGGTCCAGGGCCGGCGGGCCCGTCCCGCCTGATCATGCCGACTAGTCGGTATGGCGTCCAGTGTCCGTCCGTGGGGCGTCGGTCACCCGATGCGTTTGCGCCACCCCGAGCCCACCCCGCGCCCACCCCGCGCCCGCCCCGGCCGGCTCAGGCGTGGCAGGCCGGCGCCACCCCGCCGTTGAACTCCGCCATCGCCCCGAACCCGGCCACCGCGTCCAGCGGCGCACCCGGCGCTGCCCCGTCCAGCTCCGCGTACGCCCGCAGGAGGTTGGCCACCAGCCGCTCGCGCTCCTTCAGCTCCGCGAACGCGCCCAGCTCCGCCTCCCGGGCCACCTCCAGTGGCGTCCGCCCGGCCGCCCGCCCGGCGCTGGCCAGCTCCGCCACGAACCGCAGGTACCGTTCGACCTCGTCGTAGACCTCCGGTCCGGCCACCGGCCCGTGTCCGGGCACGACCGTCTCCGCGCCCAGCGACCGCAGCACCTCGATCGCCCGCAGCGATCCGGTCAGCGAGCCCATGAAGAGGAACGGGGTGCCCCCGTTGAAGATCAGGTCCCCGGTGAACACCACCCGCTGCTGCGGCAGCCAGACGATGGCGTCGCCGGGCGTGTGCGCCACCCCCGGGTGGATCAGCTGCACCTCGACGCCGCCGGCGTGCACCGTCAGCCGGTCCTCGAAGGTGACCTCGGGCGGGGTCAGGACGATGTCGCCGTACGGCACCTCGGGCCACACCGCGTGCAGTTGGTGGCCGGCGGCCAGCAACTCCCGGCGGCAGGCCGCGTGTCCGATGACCGTCGCCTCGGGGAACACGCCGTTGCCGTAGGTGTGGTCGCCGTGGTGGTGGGTGTTGACGAGGGTCCGCGGGGTGGGCGCGCCGCTCTCCGCGATCCGGCGGCGCAGCAGCCGGGCCCGGGCTTCGGTGGCGGCGGTGTCCACGACCAGGGTGGCGGTGCCGTCGGTGACGAAGCCCGCGTTGTTCAGGCACCAGCCGCCGTCCGGCTGGATGAACGCGTGCACGCCCGGGGCGAGTTCGGTGAGGTAGGGCTCGGGGAGGCCGCCGTCGGTGTCGGCGGCGGTCTCGGGAGCCTGCTGGTGGTCCGTCATGTCCCGCTTTCGGGTGGGGGGTGGCTCGGTCCCGCGCGGACGTCGCGGCCGCCGGTCGGGACCGGCGCCGGCCTGGTGCCGCGCGGCCCCGCCGTGACGATCCGTCTGCCGCGCGGCACTCGTAACGGTACCTTCGGGCCCGACCTCACCGTCCCGGCGCCAGCAGTGCCGCTCCGCACACCGCGAGTGCGACCGTGCAGCCGGCCACCAGCAGGGCCGGGCGCGGCGCCAGGGCGGCCGGGCGGCCGACCGTCAGCGCCCGCATCCGGCGGTGCGCGACGACCGCGAACGCCCACCACAGCAGCGCCACCAGCACCATGAGCACCGCTTCGACCGGGCCCGGCGCGCCACCGCGCAGCACCTGCCGGCCGGCCAGCACCGCCGCCACGGCGGCCGACAGCACCGTCCGCCGCCACGCCAGCCGGGTCCGCTCCGGCTGGAGTCCAGGGTCCCGGTCCGCGGCCGGCGGCGGTGTCCCGCCGCCCCGCCCGGCTTCCCCGGGTGCGCCCACCGCCCCGGCCCCCGTCAGTCGGTCCGCCCGAGCAGCGTCAGCGCCACCACCGCCACCGCGAGCCCTGCGACGCACAGCGCCAACACGGTGGGGAAGCGGGAGAGCGGCAGGTCCTCGCCGCGCCGCATCGCGCGCTCGCAGCGCACCCAGTGGTTGACCGCCCGCAGCGCGCACAGCGCCCCGCCGACCAGCAGGACGACGGTGAAGGCGAGCCGCAGGCTGCCGTGCAGCCGGGGCAGGAACTGGTCGACCGCGAAGCCCCCGCCGATCAGCGCCAGTCCGGTGCGCAGCCAGGCGAGGAAGGTGCGTTCGTTGGCGAGCGAGGAGCGGTAGTCGGGCGTGCTGCCCTCCTCGCGCACCCGCTCCGGGAAGAACCACAGCCGGAGCCCGGGGCGCATCGGATCAGACCTCCCCGGCCGCCTGCCGGGCGAGCAGTTCCCGGTACGCGGCCAGCCCGTCCGGGGTCCACGACCAGACGTCCAACTGCCGGGCCAACTCCTCCTCCGGCAGGAAGGCGTGCCAGTCGATCTCCGACTCCTGGGGCGCCACCGGCAGCGTGCAGCGCACCTGGTAGACCGCCGACCACCAGGTGTGCTCGGGGGTCTCGTACAGGAAGCGGAACAGCGGCTCCGGACAGGGCAGTCCGGACACCCCCAGTTCCTCCTCGGCCTCCCGCAACGCCGCCTCGTCGTACGTCTCGCCGGTGCCCACCACCCCGCCCACGAACATGTCGTAGTGCGAGGGGAACACCAGCTTCTGCGGCGTCCGCCGGTGCACGAACACCCGGTCTTCGGCGTCCCGGACCAGGACGAACGCGCACCGGGTGCGCAGGCGGCGGGCGTAGGTCTCCGCCCGCGGGGCCTGCCCCACGACCCGGTCCTGTTCGTCGACGACATCGAGGACTTCGTCCGCGTCGAGCGGCGTGTGCGCGGTGTGCGGTGGGTGATCGGTCATGGGGCCATGGAACCACCCGTGGCGGCCCGCGCACCTGCCGGGGCGCGCCGCCACGGGTCGCCGGCTCACTGCCCCATGACGTACTTCACGGTCGGGCCGGTGGTCCAGCCGCCGTCCACCGCAAGTTCGGCGCCGGTGATGTACGAGGCGGCGTCGGAGAGCAGGAAGACCACCGCACCGGCGATCTCGTGGGCCTCACCGACCCGGCCCATCGGGGTGTTGGGGTAGTTGCCCTCGCCCACCTGGATGCCGACCTGGGCGGTCATCGGGGTGTAGGTCATGCCGGGGTGCACGGAGTTCACCCGGACCCGGGCGGTGCCCCACTCGACCGCGCCGATCTTGGTCAGACCGCGGACGCCCCACTTCGACGCGCCGTAGCCGCCGGTCATCGCCAGGCCCATCAGCCCGGCCGCGGAGGAGATGTTCACGATCGACCCGGCGCCGCGCTCCTTCATCGCCGGCTGCACGGTCTTCATGCCGATGAAGACGCCGGTGAGGTTGACGTCGAGGACCTTGCGGAAGAAGTCGACGGAGACCGTCTCCAGCGGTGCACCGGTCGATATCCCGGCGTTGTTCACCAGCCCGTCGATCCCGCCGAACTCCGCCACCGCGAAGTCCGCGACCCGCTGCCAGTCCTCCTCGGAGGTCACGTCGTGGGTCAGGAAGCGGGCCCGCTCGCCCAGGCGGGCCGCGGTCGCGGCGCCCTCCTCCTTCAGGACGTCGGTGATCACGACGTTGGCGCCGGCCGCGACGGCCTGCTCGGCGGCCGCGGCGCCCAGCCCGCGGGCCGCGCCGGTGAGGATGACGGTCTTGCCGCTCAGGTCCGCGGCGGGGGCCGCCTGGATGGGCTCACTCATGGGGAACTCCTTCGGTTCGCGGGGCGGCGGCGAGCAGGAACGCGGTCGTCGTCCCGGTGAGATCGGCGAGGAACAGTTCCTCGCCCGTCAGGGATGCGGCACCGTCCAGGTAGTGCCGGGCCCGGTCGGCCATCGCCGCGCCGATCAACGTCAGCGCGAGGTCCAGCCGCTCCAGCCGCACCGCCTCCGGCAGTCCGGCGGCGGCCAGCGCCTCCTCGACCCGGCAGATCAGCCGCCAGTACGCGGTGCCGGCGAGGGTCGGGTGCGGGACCCGGGTGCGGACCCCGCTCTCGTGGCTGAGCTGCGCGGAGATCCGCAGGCAGCGCCGGCCCCGGTCGCTGCGCAACTCGGTGGCCTCGGCGGTCACCAGCAGCGCGATCAACTCCCGCAGCGCCGGTCCGTCGTCCGCGGCCGCGGCCAGCAGCGGCGCCAGGGCCGCCTCCGTACGGGCCAGTCGGCCGGCCATGACGGCGTCCAGCAGTCCGGCCCGGGAGCCGAAGTGGTACTGCACCGCCGACGGATTGCTCTGGCCGGCCAGCGTGACGATGTCGCGGATCTGCGCACCGTCCACGCCTTGCGCCGCGAAGACTTCCTCGGCGGCGCGGATCAGCTTCTCCCGGGTCTCGGGGCCTGATGTCCTGGGCATGTTCCCGATTCTAATGCTGGACATTAATAAACCGCGAAGGGGGCGTCGGAAGTTCTTCGACGGGCGTGTCGGCGGGCCCTCGGGCGGGACGGGAAGCCGTGCCGTCCGGCGCGGCCGTCGGGGCGGGGCGGCCGCGGCGTCTCAGCGCGGCGGGCACTCCTGCGCGGCGCTGCCGGGCCCGGCCCCTGGCGGCATGGCCGGATGGCTGCCGATCAGGACGATCCCCGCCACCACCGCGGCGATGCCGGCCGCCTGGAAGGCCAGCGCTCCGGTCGTCACCCGGAGCTGGTCGCCCAGGAAGCCCACCCCGCACAGGATTCCGGCCAGCGGCTGGGCGGCGGTCAGCGCCGGCAGCGACATCCGCAGCGGCGCCGACTCGAAGGCGCTCTGCACCAGCACCAGTGCCACCACCCCCAGCACCACGATCGCGTACGGCTGCCAACTCGTCAGGAGTGCGTGCCAGCCGCCCGCGGTGAACCGCAGCCCGCTGATCCGGGTCAGCGCGTCCTGGAGGCCGTAGAGCAGCCCCGCCGCCACGCCGAGGAGCGCGGCCTCCAGGCTGACGTGCACCCGCTCCCGTTTGGCGACCGCCGCCAGCACCAGGGCGGTGGCCAGCACCCCGCCCATGATCAGCCACTGGGCCAGCTGGCCCACCTCGCTGTTGTGCCCGCCGTGCGGTTGCCCGGCCACGATGAACGCGGTCACTCCGCCCGCCAGCAGGAACAGGCCGGCCCACCCGCTGCGGCCCAGCCGCTGCCGGGAGACCCGCCGCGCCAGCGCCATCGCGAACAGCAGGTTGGTCGCCATCAACGGTTCGACGAGGGTGATGTCCCCCATCCCCAGCGCCACCGCGCCCAGCGCCATCCCCGCCACCATCAGCGCGATGCCGGCCACCCACCGGGGCATCCGGACCAGGTCGAGCAGCAGCCGGAAGGAGAGGTAGTCCTGCGGCGGGGCGTGCTGGGCCGCGAGCTGCTGGAAGACGAACCCGGTGCCCAGACAGCATGCCGCGGCAAGGGCGAGCAGGATCACCGTCACGTCGCACACCTCGTATCGCGCGGGGCGGGGGATGCGCCCGAGGATAGTCAGCCGCGATGGCCGAAACGCGTCCCTCGACCCCGCCATTCTCGCGCGTACCCGTCTGTACCACCGGTGGTCGTCCGGGCGGCGCCCCCGTCCGCTGCGCCGGCCGGCCCGCATCCCCGGCCCGCTTCCCCCGACGCGCGTCGACCCGCCACCGCTCCGCCCCTTGCGGAGACTCATGTGCAGCGACTCATGTGCAGAGACTCGTTTGCAGAGACTCGTTTGCAGAGACTCGTTTGCAGAGAAACCTATGCAGAGAACTCTCTGCATCTCTACGCTGGCGCCATGACCGACGACGACGCGCGCCCCGAAGAGCCGCCCCCCGCGCCCCGCCCCACCCGCCGGATGGACGCCCGCAGCCTGCGCGGCCTCGCCCATCCGCTGCGGATGCGCATCCTGGAACTCCTCACCCTCGACGGTCCGGACACCGCCACCGGCCTGGCCCGCCGGCTCGGCGAGAACACCGGCACGGTCAGCTGGCACCTCCGCCACCTCGCCGACCACGACTTCATCGAGGAGGAGACCGGCCGCGGCACCAAGCGCGAGCGCTGGTGGCGGGCGGTGCCGGTCTCCCGTCAGCTGAACACCACCGACTTCCGCGACGACCCGGACGCCCGCGGCCCGCTGTCGCTCTACGTCCACGAACTCGTCCAGCAGCACTTCCAACAGGTCACCGGCTACCTCGCCGAGGACTGGGGGCCGCAGTGGAAGGACGCCGGCATGGTCGCGCAGTGGCACGACCTGACCCTGACGCCCGACCAACTCGCGGCCATGAACCGGGAGTTGGAACAGGTCGTGCTCCGGCACCGGGCCGCCGCCGAGCGCGCCGAACCGGACCGCGCGGCGTCCGCGGCTCCCGAGGCGTCGGCCGCGCGGCCCGTCATCGTCCAGCTCCAGTCCTTCCCCCGCAGGCCCGGTCCGGGCCGGCCCGGGGGCGACGGGCGGACCGGGTCGTGAGCGGCCTGCTGCGGCGGCACCGGGACTTCCGGCTGCTCTGGTGCGGCGAGAGCGCGGGGAAGTTCGGCGCCGCGGTCACCGGCGTGGCGATGCCGCTGACCGCCGTCGCCGCGCTGGGCGCGGACACCTTCTCGGTCGGCGTGCTGGGTGCCTGCGGCTGGCTGCCCTGGCTGCTGATCGGGCTACCGGTCGGGGTCTGGGTGGACCGGGTGCGCCGCCGCCCGCTGATGGTGGGCGCCGCCGCACTCTCGACGCTGGTGTTCGCCGCCGTCCCGGTCATCGCCTGGTGCGGCGGGCTCAGCCTCGCCCTGTTGACCGGCGCGGCCCTGCTGAGCGGCGCCGCGGCGGTCGTCTTCCAGACCGCGTACAGCGCCTACCTCCCCGGCCTCCTCGCCCCCGCCGACCAGGCCGAGGGCAACGCCAAACTGCACGGCAGCGCCTCGGCCGCGCAGCTCGCCGGGCAGGGCGCGGGCGGCTTCCTGGTGCAACTCGCCGGCGCCGCCAACGGGTTGCTGGCCAACGCGGCCACGTTCCTGGTCTCCCTGCTGTGCCTGGGGGGCATCCGGCACCGGGAGCCGCGCCCGGCCGACGCCGGCGCGCGCGCCCCGCGGTCCCTGCGCGCCGAGGTCGCCGAGGGGCTGCGGTGGGTGTCCGGGGATGTCTGGCTGCGCACGCTGACGCTCTTCGGCGCCGCCTCCAACCTGTCCCTGATGGGATATCAGTCGATCCTGCCGGTCTTCCTGGTCCGCGAGGTCGGACTGTCGCCCGGCACCGTCGGCACCCTGCTGGCGGTGGCCGGCACCGGCGGCATCGCGGGCGCCTTCGCCGTCCGTCGGGTCGCCGCCCGGATCGGCACCGCCCGGGCCACCCTGGTCTTCGAACTCGGCCTGCCCGTACTGGCGTTGCTGATCCCGCTCGCCACCGCCGGGCCCGGCGCCGCGCTGTTCGTGGTCGGCAGCTTCGGGGTCTCGGCGGGCGTGGTCGGCGGCAACGTCCTCAAGGCGGGCTTCCAGCAGGCGTACTGCCCGCCCGCGCTGCTCGGCCGGATCACCGCCAGCGCCGCCTTCCTCAACTACGGCACGCTGCCCCTCGGCGCGCTGCTCGGAGGCGCGCTGGGCGCGGCGCTGGGCGTCCGCCCGGCCCTGTGGATCACCACCGCCGGCGTGCCACTGGCCGCCCTGATCCTCGTCGCCTCCCCGGTCCGCACCGCCCGCGACCTGCCGTCCCGCCACTCGGCACGGGACACCGACGGCCCCGACGCCGACCTGCTCGCCCGCTCCTGACCGCCCCGCGGGCCGCCCGGTCCGCGACGGCCTGACCGCGCCGCCCCGCCGAGGGGCCTCACCCGGACCGCCGCCGGCCCTCCCGCACGTCCCGCGGCGCACCGCCCCTCGGAACCGGCGCACCGCCCCTCGGAACCGGCGCACCGACCAGCACGCCCTCGGGCACCCCCACCACCTCGCCGCCCCCGGGATCGAAGCGGTAGCCGGCGCCCCACACCTCCGTCAGCAGCCGCGCCGCGGCCGGCTCCCGGTCCACCTCCGCGCGCAGCCGCGCCACCCGCGCCGCCACCGTCGACAGATCGCCGAAGTCCCGCCCCCACACCTGCCGGAGCAACTGTTCCCGGGAGAAGACCCGCCCGGGGTGCCGCATCAAGAACGCCAACAGCGCGAACTCGTGGGAGGAGAGGGCAAGTTCGCGGCCGGCCCGGGCGGCCCGTCCGGTCCTGGAGTCCGCGCTCAGGTCACCGGCCCGCAGCACCGCCGCACCGGCGGTCGGGGTCGCCCGGTCGGCCCGGTGCAGCGCCGCCGTCACCCGCGCCACCGACCCCCGCGCCGGCCCGGCCCCGGCACGTCCCGCGGCGTCCGCCGCCGTTCCCGCGGCCCCGGTCAACGGCACCAGCAGGACGGACACCCCGTCGCCGCCGCGCCGCAACCGGCGGCGCAGGTGCAGCGCCTCGATGCCCGGCAGCGCCGGGTCGAGCACCACGGCGTGCGGGTGGAAGTCGGCGGCCAGTGCGAGTGCGGTGAAGCCGTCGGTGGCGTACGCGGTGGTGTGGCCGGCGCCGGCGAGCGCGGCGGTGACCGCCGTGGCGACGGCCGGGTCGTCCGCGACGACCAGGACGCGGTGCGGCGGCCCGGGGGAGCCGGCCGGGGGAGCCGGCGGCGCGCGGTGCACGGCTCAGCCCGCCGGACCCGGGCGGCGCGCTCGGGGGCGCGTCATCAGGCGAGGGCTCATGACTCCAGCCAACACCCGCCCGCGCGCCGCCGCGCGCCGGGACCGGCCCCGGCCCGGGGCGCCGGCTACTTCTCCAGCTGTTCCCGCACCCGGCGGGACACCGTCAGCGCGTACAGGTCCAGGACGCCGGGCGGCTCGGCGAGGCCCGGCCCGCCGGCCTGTATCCAGGCGGCGATGTCGGCCAGCGCGTCGTCGTCGTTGACCAGCCCCAGCCACACCGGTCGGCCGCCTGCCGCCCGGCCGGCCGGCGAGGGCTGCACCACGACCACGTTCGCCTGGTCGCAGACGTCCAGGCACTCCGAGGCCCGGACCGGCGCCGCCCCGTCCAGCGCCGCCCGCAGCCGGGGTATCTGCCCGGCGTGGTCGACCCCCGGGATCTTCGCCGCGTCCCCGCAGCAGCAGCCGCGGCAGACGGTCACCCGGCACTGTTGCGCGGTGGCCCGCCCCGCCCGTCCGGCCCGCTTTTCGATCATCCGGCCATGCTACGTGCCGGCCCCGCACCACCCGTCGGCCCCCGGCCACCGGTCCCTCCACCCCCGGGCGCCGCCCCGGCCCCCTTCGTCGCCCACACCACGGCCGTGCGCGACATTGCCAGGCCCGTTCCTGGATAGGAATCGGAGCATGTCCCTGACCAATTCACCGACTCCGGCCGGCCCCGACTCCGAGCGGGCCGCCCGGCCGCCCGCTCCGGACGCGATACCCGGCCCCGCGGGCCTCCCCGTGATCGGCTCGCTGCTCGACCTCCGCCGCGACTCCCTGGGCGCCTTCTTGAAGGCCCAGCGCGAACACGGCGATGTGGTCCGGCTGGAGGCCGGCCCGCCCGGACTGCGCAGCGTCTTCTACGCCGTCTTCGCGCCCGAGGGCGTCCAGCAGGTGCTCGGCACCCAGGCCGCCAACTTCCGCAAGGACCACCCGCTCTACGAAGAGGTCCGCCAGTCGTTCGGCAACGGCCTGCTCACCAGCCAGGACGACGACTACCTCCGACAGCGACGGCTGGTGCAACCGCTGTTCACCAAGCGCCGGGTCGACGGCTACGCCGCGGCCGTGACCACCGAGGCCGACGCCGTCACCGCCCGCTGGCGGTCCGGTGAGGACGACGTGGTCGACCTCGTCGCCGAGATGAACCGGCTCGCCCTGCGCACCGTCGCCCGGATCCTCTTCGGCCTCGACGTCGAGGCCGCGGTGGAAACCATCCACCGCTGCGCCCCCGTCATCAACGACTACGTGGTCCGGCGCGCCTACACCCCCCTGAAGGTCCCCCGCGACTGGCCCACCCCCAGGAACCTCAACCACCGCAAGGTCACCACCGAACTCAACGCGCTGTGCGACCGGATCATCGCCGAACGCCGGACGGCCGCCGCCGCCCCGGCCGCGGACCACAACGACCTGCTCTCCCTGCTCGTCACGGCCGGCAACGAGGAGGACGGCACCCTCGACGCCACCGAGGTCCGCGAACAGGTCCTGATCTTCCTCCTGGCCGGCCACGAGACCACCGCCACCTCCATGGCCTTCGCCCTCCACCTGCTCGCCCGGCACCCCGCCGAGCAGACCCGGATCCGCGCCGAACTCACCCGCGTCCTCGGCGACCGCACGCCCACCGCCGCCGACCTGGACCGACTGCCGCGCCTCACCCAGGCGTTCAAGGAGGCCATGCGGCTCTACCCGGCGGCCGCCGTGGTGGGCCGCCGCGCCGTCGAGGCCACCGAGGTCGCCGGCCACCGCCTCCCGGCCGGCGCCGACGTCGTCGTCGCCCCGTGGGTCACCCACCGCCACCCGGGCCTGTGGGAGGACCCCGAGCGGTTCGACCCGGACCGCTTCGCCCCCGAACGCGAGGCCGAGCGCCACCGCTACGCCTGGTTCCCGTTCGGCGGCGGCCCGCGCGCCTGCATCGGCCAGCACTTCTCCATGCTGGAGTCCGTGCTGGCGCTGGCGACCCTGCTGCGCTCCCACGAGCTGACGGCCGTCGACCAGGACGTGCCGGTCGCCGCCGGCATCACCCTCCAGGCGACCGGCCCGGCCCGGGTGCGTCTGCGCGCCGTCTGACGGCCCGGGCGAGGACGCACCCGCGCACCGGAACTCGCGTGGGCGTCCTCGCCCGCCGGCCCCCACGGCCCTCTCCGTCCACCCCGCCGGGCACCGCCCGGCGGGACTCCCACCCGACAGGAGAAGGCCGTTGCCCGTCCGAGGCCCGCAAAACACCGCGCCCGCGCACACCTCCCAGGAGCCCCACACGTCACAGCCCGCCGCCACCCCCACCGCGGCCGTCGTCTGCACCCGCCGCCGGACCCACGACCGCCCGACCCGGCCGCGCCCTAGAAGTGCCGCACCAACTCCCCGAACTCCGCCAACCGCAGCACCTTCGCATCGTCCGGGTCCACCTCCTCGTGCTCCAGCACCCAGGTGTGGACGTGCGGGATGAACACCGCGTTCAACCCCGCCGACCGGGCCGGCAGGATGTCCGACTTCGGCGAGTTCCCGATCATCCACGTCCGCTCCGGCACCAACCCGTAGGCCCGCGTCAGCTCCTCGTACGTGGCGACGTCCTTCTCCGGCACGATGTGCACCCCGCGGAAGTGCCCGGTCAGCCCCGAAGCGGTCACCTTCCGCTGCTGCTCTTCCTGATCCCCCTTGGTCAGCAGCAGCAACTCGTGCCGCCCCGCCAGCTCCGCCAACGTCTCGGCCACCCCCGGCATCAACTCCACGTGCTCGCCCGCGAACGCCGCCTCCCACGCCGCGATCCGGGTCCGCTCCGCCGCGGTGGCCGCCCGCCCCCGCACCCGCTCCAGGCACTCCCCGAGGCTCCGCAGGAACACCGTGCTCCCGTACCCCAGCGTCACCGCGTTCGCCGCCTCGATCCCGTCGAGCACGGCCCGCACCGCCGCCCGGTCCAACCCCGGCCCCGCCAGCCACCCCGTGAACTCGTCGATTACCCGCTCGAAGATCACGTTGTTCTCCCACAACGTGTCGTCCGCATCAAAGATCAACACCACACCCACCCCTCTCGCCGACCAAGAACGGGGGCACCCTACGCACCACCCCGCACCCCCGCACCGGAAATTCCGCACGGCCGGCAGCCACCACGCCCCAGCCCCCGAAGACGCGAGGGAGGACCCCAAAACGACAACAGACCCCGGATCCGAAGATCCAGGGCCTGCGTGCCATGTGGTGTCCGAGGGGGGACTTGAACTCTCGCCTCGGGCACCAGCCCATTGGCTATGTGACCTGCGGCGATGCGCGGGAATCGCCGCAGAGTTGACAGTCCCTGCTGGTCATGCTTTTCCGCTGTTTCAGGCTGTTTCGGACCGCTGTTGGTCATGCGTTGGTCACGTAGCCAACCGAGAAAGACAGGGGTCAAGGCCGATGGTTGTAGCGGTCCATCGCGGCCTTCGAAGTGGATGCGTCCTTGAAGGTCAGTTCCCAAGGCCCGGTGTTCACATCGAAGTCCTTGCCGAACCCGACCCACTTCCCGGTCATCTTGCGCCCGGTCGGTTCGAGGAGCAGTTGCAGAGCCCCGTGATAGACCGCCCCGGCGTAGTACCCGTCGCCGGCCGTCTCCTCGCGCCACGAGCCCGTCACCACGTTTCCGTCCACGGTCAGGTCCATGGTCAGCGGAGAGTCGGGATTGGAGGACGCTTCCGGCAGGGACCGCACCGTGAGTTTGTTGCGGTGCTGGATGACCACAACGAAATGTTCGCCGGTGAAGTCAGCCCCTCGCCCCGACGAGTGGTACTCGTACCGGGAAAGCCAGATGCCCGACAGGGTGCCGTGATCGTTGTGCTTGGTCATGGGGACAGCACCTCCTGGGGCTGATGTGGCTCCCATCTCTACCACCTCTCCACGTGCCGATTCCTGCCCATTGGCAGGCGCCTGGGCCGCCGCCCGAGTGCCGAAGACCGGTGTCGCGAACCCTAGGGCCTCGATGGGCAGGCCCGTTACGCGCTCCAGTGATCTGATGTAGATCTTCCGAGGCATCCGGACGTCTCCGGACTCCCAGCGCTGCACGTTCCGTTTGGCACAGTAGTTCGGCTCGCCATGCTCCCGCCCATCTTCGCGTATGGCCTGGGCCAACTCGTCCTGAGACATGCGCAGGCTGACTCTGACAGCGTGAAGGATCGTGTTCGGTTCACCCACGCCTCCGACGGTAGGACGCAAGGTGACAATTGGTCTCGCGTTTCGGCAAACAAATGACGCCGAACTGACGCCTTGACGGTCGCCGCGCCGCCCCTCCCGGATGCCCGATGCTCAACGAACCCAGCGTCGAGGCAGGGAGATTGCATGATTGAGCCCGCGTCAGAAAACCGAACCCCCACCCAGGCCGCCCAAGAGGCGGTTGCCGACCTGAGGACGGCCGCGAAGGCAGCAGGGGTGCCGTTCCCCAGCCTGCGGCTTGACCCGAAGCCCTTGGGTGAGGACGGAGCGCTTACCCACCTGATCGACACCGGCCGCATCAACATCGGCACCGCCCGGAAGCTGACGAGGATTCTCAGGGCGGCGCGGTGATGAGCAGAGGCCGCCACGCGCCCACGAGGCTTACGTCGTTACGGGGACTGCGGGTGTCCTGTGATGGTTGGTTCTGGGGCGGAATCCTGGCCGTCATGGTGTGGGGCGGCTGCGTCGCCTTCCTGATCGTGGCAGCTACCGGACGGCTCGCCTAGGACGCCAGTGAGTTCCCGCTCCCCGGCCGATCAATCGCCCGGAGGGGCGCGGGATGCAACGCTGCCAGACGATGTGCCATAGGCCTCAATCGTGCACATTTTCGGGCGTGTTGAAGAACTAGGCTCCTCAGCGACATCCACCCGACAGAGACGAGCACTCCATGGGTTCCACCGAGTTCGAGGCCAGGGCGTTGAACATCGACGTTGAAGCCATCACCACGACGATCAAGCAGCGTGGCGGCGTACACGTCGCGGACCGCTTGATGCGGAGGTATGTGTACGACGTGGTCCCCGGTGAGCAGGGGCGCTGGATCAGGCTGCGGCACACCGGTTCCGAGGTCACGCTCTGCGTCAAGCACATCACCTCCGACGCGATCGACGGCACACACGAGGAGGAAGTGACCGTCTCCAGCTTCGAGGACACGAACACGCTCTTGCAGCTCATGGGCTTCACCGCGAAGGCGTATCAAGAGAACCGTCGGACCTCATACGTCCTGGACGGAGTGCGCCTTGAGATCGATGAATGGCCGCTCATTCCACCGTATTTGGAGATCGAGGGCGACAGCGTCGAGGACGTCACGGCCACGTTCAAGATGCTCGGCCTGGCCCCGGACGGCCTCACCGCCGTGAACACCATCGGGATCTATGCCCAGTACGGCATCGATCTTGAGCAGATCAAGGAACTGCGATTCCCTGACTAGGCCCACCCCCGTGGGAGGAATGCTGTGAACCAGGATGACTTAGCCGGCCTACCCGTCTCCGTGGTGCCGGACCGCACAATACGAGTGAAGATCATCGACGCCTGCGGGTTGGCCTGCGGGTTCTGCCACAACGAAGGAACACCGGTCGCCACCGACAACATCGGACGGCGGCCGCAGGAATTCACCGGTGCGCCCGGCAAGACAGGGCGTGTCTCCATCTACCTGCGCACCAACGGGGCGGACTTCCTTCCCGCTCGGATCGAGCCGGACGCCGACTTCGCCTTGGCCCTGGCGGCCATGCGAGGTGCGATAGAGACCAACGAGGTTCACTTCACCGGTGGGGAGCCCACACTCCACCCGAGGCTTCCTGACCTCGTGGCCAGGGCGCGTCAACTGGGCCTGACTGTCGGACTCACCTCCAACGGTGAGAACGGTGCCGCCGTCCTGGAGGACTGCGCGAAGGCGGGGCTCGACCGCATCAACCTTTCCGTGTTCGGAACCACGGCGGATGAACTCGCCGCCGCCCAGGCGCCACGCTTGGGTTCGGTGAAGCTCGCGGAGCGGAAGATCGCAGCACTGCACGACACCATCGACTCTGCACTGAAGAGCGGCGTGAAGGTCTCAGCCAACCTGGTTGTCCCTGACATCAGCCACGCCTCCAGGGTTCTGCGAGTCATCGAGGAATACGGCCGCAGCGTCGTGGTCCGGATGCTGGTCAACCTTGAAGACGGTGGCGCCTCCCTCGCCGCGATGAGGGAGGTGCTGAACACCCTTGGAGCGGTGCCTGTACGTCACGTCTTCACGGCCGGCACCTCGGATCAGCGCACCCGCTACCGGCTACCCGACGGCCGAACGCTCTACGCCAAATCGATTCGGCCGGTACGACTGCCGGAGACCTGCGACGGATGCCGCTTCAACAACGGTGTCGACTGTGAAGAGGGGTACTACGGAATCCGCTTGTATCGAGCGCACAACGGTCCTTTTATGGTGGGGGTGTGCATCCAAAGAATGGACCTCTGCGTCACCCTCGGAGAGTTCGTCATGAGCAAGATGCGCGACGAGGTGCGCTACCTACGGGATCAAGAATTGCTGCGCCTGCGGATTGACCACAGGTCTCAGATACAGGAAGCGGCGTAAGCACCGCTCGAACTGTGGAAGCAAGCAATGAAAGCCCCCGTATCGCGGGGGCTTTCATTGCTTCGATGAGGTGCTAGAGGAGAGCGACGAAGGGATTGGAAGCGCCCATGCTCTCTACCCGCTCCACCGGGGCCTGCTCGGATGCCGTTGGACAGGCGGCAAGTTGGACAACCGAGGCGCGCTTCACCACCCGCGCCGGGACGCCCGGCTGGGAGTCCTCGGAACGGTCACTGCGGAGCGTGAAAACGGTGGCCGGGCGGCCGGTCTTCCCGGACCGGTCGACGGTTACGAAGATATCGGGCAGTGCCTTGACCTCTGCTGCGGTCGCTCCTACGTACGGAAGGATCTGAGAGGACGTGGCCCGGCCGCCGTGCATCTCGATCCGGGTGCGGACTTTCTCCGCCAGGCTGAGCGGCTGCCGCTTGCGAATCGGCGACAAGCTGTCGCCCATTCCCGTGATGCTCACGGCGTCCCGCACTGAGCGGCGCACCAGGGAGAACGCGGCCGACAACATCCCATCCGTGACCATGTCGGAGCATTCGGAGGCGGCCAGGCATGCCGCAACCCTGAGTGTCTGTTCTGCGGTCCGCTCGATGAACACGGCCTGCCCCTCGGGCAGGGTCTCTCCCAGGATGCGGGCGTACCGGCGCACGATCCTCCACATCGGACGGGCGTCCTCGGAGAGAGCGATCATGCGGGGGCGGGCGGTGGCCCACATCAAACCGCACATCGGTGACAAGAAGCTGAACGAGATCACCGACGACACGTTGAATGACCTGTACCGGATGCTGGAGTCGGCGCCGTGCCCGACCAACAAGGGCAAGCCCTTGGGGGCCAAGTCCGTGCGGCACGTGCACAACATCCTGTCCGGCGCGCTCGGTGCGGCCGTGCCCAAGCTGATACCGAGCAATCCGGCCGCCACCGCCAACCCGCCCACGGGTCGGGAGATCCGGGCCCAGGAACGCGACTTCCCCACCCTCGACGACGGCGGGACCACCCGGTTCCTGTCCTCGGTGTGGGAGCCGCGCGGCAACCGGGCCTGTGACGGTGGCCTGACCCATCACTGCCTGCGGGATGCTCCGCTGTGGACCGTCTACGCCGCCACCGGAGTGCGGCGCAGTGAAGCCCTGGGAATGAAGTGGTCCCTCATCAACTGGGATGAGGGCTCCATCGAACTGGGCTGGGTCGTGGTCGAGGAAGGCAACGCCTACCGGCTGCGGAAGCTCACCAAAGACGGCGACGCCAACGCCTTGATCTACGTGGACCAGTCCGTGATGAACGTCCTCAAGTGGCAGAGAGCGCGAAAGGAAGTCGAGCGGGAACATCTCGGGGCGGTCTGGACGGATCATGACCTCGTGTTCGCCCGTGACGGCTTCAAGCTCTACCGGGGCGAAGCGGGCGGCCCGCAGGACCCCGAGAAGGTCTCGGCACGGTGGCGGACTCTCCGGAACCGGTTGCACCTGCCGGATGACTTCCGGATCCACGACTGGAGGCACAGCAAGGTCACTAACGATCTGGAGGCCGGGGAGAACCCCGTAGAGGTCTCCGCCAACGTCCGGCATCACTCGCCGGGCTACACCATGGCCCGCTACGGCCACAGCAGGAAGAACGGAGCCCGGAAGCTCGCCGCCTCCGGAGCCAACAGGCTCGGCCTGTCATCCCTGGTCTGACCTGGGGAATCTCTGGGCCGTTGGTCACGTGGTTGGTCACGCCACTGCCCAGAAAAGCAGAAAACCCCTGATGGACAGGGGTCTCAGCTGGTGTCCGAGGGGGGACTTGAACCCCCACGCCCGATAAAGGGCACTAGCACCTCAAGCTAGCGCGTCTGCCATTCCGCCACCCGGACAAGGTGTCTGTCGTTGCGACCTCCGGGCCGTTCCGACGAGGAAAACAATAGCAAACGTTCAGGGGTGGTCGATCACCCCCGGTCCGGGGCCGCCGCGCGGCTGTGACCAGGGCATGTCGGGGACATTGCGGCCTTGGGCGGAGCGGGTGCGGGGTGGAGGATGGCGGTGGACCCCGCCGCGGGGTGCCCTCGGACGCCGCCGCGGCCGTGAACCAACAGGAGGCAGTGTGAGCCAGCTCCGCGAGCGAACGACGGAGAGGTGCGAGGCCCGTGCATGCGGGGCCGGACGAAGCGAGGTTTCGGCATGAGCGAGGCGCAGCCGTCCCGCACGGTCACCGGTGAGGACGAGGTGGTCGACCTCTGTCGGGACCTGATCAGGATGGACACCAGCAACTACGGGGACCACTCGGGACCGGGGGAGCGCGTCGCCGCCGAGTACGTCGCGGAGAAGCTCGCCGAGGTCGGCCTGGAGCCGCAGATCTTCGAGTCGCACAAGGGCCGGGCGTCGACCGTCGCGCGGATCGAGGGCGCGGACCGGTCGCGGCCGGCCCTGCTGATCCACGGGCACACCGACGTGGTGCCGGCCAACGCCGACGACTGGACCCACCACCCGTTCTCCGGGGAGATCGCCGACGGGTGCGTGTGGGGCCGCGGCGCGGTCGACATGAAGGACATGGACGCGATGACGCTCGCCGTCGTGCGGGACCGGCTGCGCACGGGCCGCAAGCCGCCGCGGGACATCGTGCTGGCGTTCCTCGCGGACGAGGAGGCCGGCGGCACCTACGGCGCGCGGTACCTCGTCGACCACCACCCCGAGTTGTTCGAGGGGGTGACCGAGGCGATCAGCGAGGTCGGCGGGTTCTCCTTCACCGTCAACGAGAACCTGCGGCTGTACCTGGTGGAGACGGCCCAGAAGGGCATGCACTGGATGAAGCTGACCGTGGCCGGCTCGGCCGGGCACGGTTCGATGATCCACCGGGACAACGCCATCACCGAACTGTCCGAGGCCGTGGGGAGGTTGGGCCGGCACGAGTTCCCGGTGCGGGTGACCAAGACGCTGCGGGCCTTCCTGGACGAGCTCGGGGACGCGCTGGGCACCGAGCTGGACCCGGAGAACATGGACGCCACGCTGGCCAAGCTCGGCGGCATCGCCAAGCTGATCGGCGCGTCGCTGCGGAACACCGCCAACCCCACGCAGCTGGGCGCCGGTTACAAGATCAACGTGATTCCGGGCGAGGCCACCGCCCACGTCGACGGCCGCTTCCTGCCCGGGTACGAGGAGGAGTTCCTGGCGGACCTGGACCGGATCCTCGGGCCGCGGGTCAAGCGCGAGGACATCCACGCGGACAAGGCGCTGGAGACCACGTTCGACGGCGCCCTGGTGGACGCGATGCAGTCGGCGCTCCAGGCCGAGGACCCGATCGCCCGGGCCGTGCCGTACATGCTCTCCGCGGGGACCGACGCCAAGTCCTTCGACGACCTGGGCATCCGCGGGTTCGGGTTCGCCCCCCTGAAGCTGCCGCCGGAGCTGGACTTCGCCGGGATGTTCCACGGGGTGGACGAGCGGGTGCCGGTGGACGGGCTGAAGTTCGGGGTGCGGGTGCTCGACCGGTTCATCGAGCAGAGCTGAGCGCGGCGCACCGCAGCGCGCCGGACGGAGAGGAAAGCACGTTCGGCCGGGGGAGGGGTGTGCGGGCGCGCGTGCGGCCGGCGGCGACGTCGACGGTGGGTCGCGCGTCCGCGTGCGCAGCGGTCGGCGGCTTCCTTGCGAGGTCGTGCGGGCCGGGAGCCGGCCCGCACGGCGCCGGGCGAAGAGTGTGAAGTCGAGGTGAACTTCCTGCCTTTCGCAGTGGCTTCGCTGAAAAGGGTGAATGCCGCGATGTGTTCGTAGCTTCAACGCCACGGCCTTCGTTGATCAGACTGCGGTCCGCGGCTGGGACCGCATTGCCTACTAGGAGGAACCATGATCAAGAAGGTCGTCGCCGCTGCCGCGATCGCCGGTGGAGTCGTCATCGCGGGTGCCGGCCTGGCCGTTGCCGATTCCGGCGCCCAGGGTGCTGCGGTGCACTCCCCGGGTGTGGTCTCCGGCAACGTCGTCCAGGTCCCGGTGCACATTCCCGTCAACGCGTGCGGCAACACGATCTCCGTGATCGGCCTGCTGAACCCGGCCTTCGGCAACACCTGCCTGAACGGCTGACGTTACCGATGACAACTCCGGCCCGTTGAGGGCCGGCCCGGTCCGGCTCCGGAATGTCCTTGCGGCATTCCGGAGCCGCTGGGCATTTTCGCGGCCGGGTGCATCCTCCACCTGAGGCGGTCCGCGGAGCGTGACGCTCACCTCCGCCGGCCGCCACCCGCCGCATTCCTGTAAGGCACAAGGCAGGGGAAGACTATGAGGCAGGTCGCACGAAAAGGCCTGATCACCATGGCGGCCGCAGGCGGCATGCTCGCCATGGCCGCCGGATACGCCCAAGCGGACTCCAACGCCGCGGGCGGTACGGCACATTCGCCGGGGGTCGGGTCGGGCAACACCGTCCAGGCCCCGATCGACGTCCCGGTCAACGTGTGCGGCAACACCGTCGACGTGGTCGGCGTGCTCAACCCGGCGTTCGGCAACCACTGCGCGAACGGCTCCGGCGGTCGGCACGCCAGCGGCCACGGGCGGGCGCACGACCAGGGGGGCACGCACCGGGGGACGTCCGGTGGGCACGGCGGGGCGACCGCCGTGGGCGGGGCGCAGGGTTCGCCCGGCGTCGCGTCCGGCAACACCGTCCAGGCGCCGATCGACGTTCCGGTCAACGTGTGCGGCAACAGCGTCGACGTGGTCGGCGCGCTCAACCCGTCCTTCGGTAACGACTGCGCCAACACCGCACCGTCGGGCCCGGGACGCCCGCACCACCCCGGACACCCGTCACAGCCCGGGCACCCGTCCCACCCGGGGCACCCTTCGCACCCCGGCCAGCCGTCGGAGCCCGGTACCCCGGGTACCCCCGGTACTCCCGGTCACCCGGGTACCCCGCACCAGCCGGGGACGCCGCACCAGCCCGGCAGCCCGCACGAGCCGCGGTCGTCCACCCCGCAGACGCCGGACGTCCCGGGCGTGCGGACGCAGACCGCCGGTGCTCCGCACGCCCGGATGGTGACGCCGGAGCACGGGGAGCAACTGGCGCACACCGGCGCCGGGGCCCTCGGGTACGCGATCCCGGCCAGTGCCGGCCTGCTGCTCGGCGGCGCCGTCCTCTACCGGCGGGCGCGCACCGCCCGTAGCTGAGCGGCGACCCCCGTGTGACAGCACGACGGAGCGGGCCCCGTACCTGATCGGGGCCCGCTCTGCTGCGATCACGCGCTCTCGGCACTCACCAGGTGGCGCGGAGCTGTCGGATGATCCGGCGGCGCAGCCGCACCCGACGGCTGCCGTCGGGATTGAGACGAAGTCGGTCCAACTCCCAGTGTCCGTACTCGGCGTGGTCGGTCAGCAGGCGGGTGGCGGCCTTGCGGGAGACGCCCCGAGGCACGTACACATCGCAGAATTCGTATTCCGGCATCGCATCTATTGTGCGGGACCGGCCCCGGTACGGATAGCGTCTGCACTATGTCTGATGCTGCGCAGCCTTCCGCTGCCGAGGTACGTGCCGCCGCTGAGGCGGTCAAAGCCGCGCTGGACCGTCACCTCGACGCGGTCGAGCGCCGCTCGGGGCCGGAGGACCCGGCCGTCTACGCCGCGTTCGACGAAGTCGCCGCGGCCGCTGAGGCCTATGACGAGCTGCTCTACGACGCCTACGACGAGGTCACCCCCTTCGAGATCCCCGGGAACGACGCCCTGCCCGCCTACGCGGGCCCCGAGGAGCCGAGCGCGCTGAGCGTGCTCATCCGGCGCGACTACACCGTCGCGAAGCCGCAGCGCCTGCTGCATCAGGCACAGCGCATCGCGGCGCTGGACCCGGACGCCGCCAGCGACGCGACCGGCCGCGCCGCCGACGCCGCCGCGGTGGTCGGCAGCAGCGTCCACGCCGCGCTGGGGGTGCTCTTCGGTGAGTACGAACCGGACGAGATCGCCTCCCGGCACCGGGAGTTCGGCCTGGAGGAGGGCGACTCCACGCTGTGGGTGGCGGCCGCGGACGAACCGGCGGAGCCGGGGGAGTGGCTCGCCGCGCCGTTCGACCACGCGGATCCGCAGCGGGTGGTGTGCCGCTTCGACGTCAGCTCGGTCTTCGACGAGGAACTCGACGACGACGATGACGAGGACGACCTCCTGGAGCCGGCCGACCGGACCCGGTGAGGCGCGGCGCGGCGGGCCCGCGGGACGGACGGCCGGTGTGCCGTCGCCCCGCGGGCCCTTCGCTGCTCGGGGTGCGTGCGGTCAGCCCGCCGTCGGGTCCGCCGTCTGCTCCTCGGCCTGCGACCGCAGCAGCGTCCGCAGCCGGGTGGTCCGCTCCTTGTGGGGCAGTTCGGCGACCGCCCGGGCGAGCGCCTGGTCCACGCCCTGGACCACCGACAGGTGCTGCTCGCCGCGGCTGAAGGCGGTGTGGACCCAGGCGCGGGTCAGTCCGCCGGCGGCGTCGCCGGGCAGCACCACGACCGCGGCGGGCCAGCGCGAGCCGGCCGCCTGGTGGGCGGTGAGCGCCCAACCGTGCCGGACGGCGCCCGACTCCACCTCCTCGCGGGGGACGACCACGGCGGTGCCCTCGCAGTCGAGGCGCAGGCCCTCGGCGTCGGCGCCGGTGACCGTGCCGGTCAGCGTCCGGCCCAGGGCCGGGGCGTAGGCCACGCGGTCGCCGGAGTCGAAGCCGCCGAACCGGCCGGGGCCCGGGTTGAGGCGCTCCTTGAGCGCGGCGTTCAGCGCGCGGGTGCCGGCGGCGCCGCCGTGGCCGACGGTGATGACCTGCGTCTGGTCGGCGGGGATGCCCAGCGCCCGGGGCACCGAGTCGGCGACCAGCTGGACGGTGCGGTGCACCGCCTCGCCGGCGTCGCGGACCGGGACCGTCACCACCTCCTTGCCGGGCGCCTCGACCGCGTCGAACTCGCCGACGCCGATGCCCGACACCAGCTCGCCGATCGGGCCGAAGTCCGGGGTGCGGGAAGCGACCTGGGGGCAGAAGCGGGACTGCAGGACGTCCTGGAAGAGCCGGCCGGGGCCGGCGGACCACAGGCCGCCTGGGTCGCCGCTGAGCACCAGGCGCGTCCCGTCGGACAGCGACTCGACGAGCACGGCGGCGGTGTCCAGGTCGAGCTGCGGGGCGTCCAGCACCACGAGGAGGTCGAGGGCGAGCGCGCCGTCGGCGTCCCGGCCCGGGCCCTCCTGGCCGGACAGCAGGCCGGCGACGGTCACCGCGGCGTCCGCCCCGGCCGGCTCGTCGGCGGCGCCGTCCGCCGCGGCCTCGGCGAGGTGCGCGGCCAGCCGTCGGCGGCCGTCCGCGGTGTGGGTCGCGCCGAGCGCCCGCAGCCCGAGGGCGCGGGCCGCGGTGATCAGCGCGGCGGGTTCGGCGCGGGCCGCCTCGCCGCCGGTGTGCGTCGTCAGGCCGCTGGAGGCGACGGTCTGGATCAGCTCGGCGGCGGAGGCCGACGGGGCGGCCGTCGCGACGGCCGCCCAGGCGCCGGCGGAGGGGCGGACGCGGGTGTCCGCCGTGTCGTCCGCCGCGCCGTCCTCCGGGGTGGCGGCTCCGGGGCCGTCCTCGGTCGCGGTGTCCTGGGGCGCCGTGGCGTCGGCGTCGGCGTCGGCGTTGGTGCCGGCCTCGGCGGCGTCGGTGGTGGCGCCCGGCACGGGGGTCGTCGGCTCGTCCGCCGGCCGTTCGAAGGTGTTCAGCAGCCGGGCCAGGCCGTCGGCGACGCTCTCCTCGGCCATCGCGAGCCGGTCCAGGCCGAGCAGGACGCGGACCGGCTGCTCCTCGTCGTCGTCCGCGGCGGCCCGGGCGCGGCCCGGGGTCTCCAGCGCGTCCTGGAAGACCAGCACCGCGCCGTCCGCGATGGCGCCCTGCAGGGCCTCGTCCGGGTCGGGTACGGCGCGCTGGGCGAGGGCGGTGCGCAGCGCGGACGCCTCCAGGGCGGAGTGGCCGGCGAGGGCGGCCTGCTCCAGCAACCAGCCGATCAGTGCCTGGGCGCGCCGCTCGTCGCCCGGTCCGCAGGCGGCGCCGAGCAGGGCCCGGGCGAAGCCGTCGGCCTGCTCGGGGCGGACGCCGGGGACCGCGAGCAGCTGCCAGGGATCCTCGGTCAGTGCCTCGGCGGCCTGCTGGCCGAGCGTCTCCGCGGCCCGCTGCGCGAGCGCTTCGGGGGCGCCGCCGGCCGCGAGCACCTGCCGCACGCCCTCGATGCCGGGGGCCGGGGCGACGGCGGGGCGGGCCGGGGGGAGCGCGGGAGCGGGCGCGGCGTCCCGGGCGGCGGGCTCGGGTGCGGTCGGACGGGTCGGGGCGGGCGGTGGCCCGGCGGGGTGCGGGGCGGTGGCCGCGGGAGCCGGGCCCGCCGGGGTCGACTGCCCGGCCGGGCCCGGGCCTTCCGTCCCGCCGGTCGCGGGGCGGGCGGCGGGTGCGGCGGGCTTGCCGGCCCGCGGGGCCTCGGCGAAGAACGACGCGGCGGAGCGCTCTCCGCTCTCCACGGCCCGCACCGCCGCCGCCAGCGCCGCCACCGAGGCGGCGGGGCCGGACTGGGGGGCGCCCTCGGCGCCGGCCGCGTTGCCGGCCGTGCCGACCGCCTGGTCACCGGGCGCGGCAGCCTCCTGCTCGGGCGGGTTGTCGCCGGCGCGGTCGGTACTCACAGCGTGCTCCAGTCGTGGTCGGGATAGTGGTGCACCGGAGCCGACACATCGTCCAGCGCCCGGCGGATCTCGTCAGGAAGACTAAGCGCCTCCACTGACAATGCGGCTCTGAGCTGCTGCGCGGTGCGGGCGCCGAGGAGCGGGGCGGTGACGCCCGGGCGGTCGCGGATCCAGGAGAGCGCGACGTGCAGGGGCGTGACGGCGAGTCCGTCGGCGGCCGTGGCGACCGCGTCGACGACCCGGCTCGCGGTGTCGTCCAAATAGGGCGCGACGAACGGCGCGAGGTGGTCCGAGGCGCCGCGGGAGTCGGCGGGAGTGGCGTGGCGGTACTTGCCGGTGAGCACGCCGCGGCCGAGCGGGGACGAGGGCAGCACGCCGATGCCCAGGTCCCGGGCGGCGGGCAGCACTTCGCGCTCGACGCCGCGCTGGACGAGGGAGTACTCCATCTGCGTGCTCGCCAGCCGGTTGCGGACGTCGGGGGCGGCCAGTTGCCAGGTGGCGGCCTTGGCGAGCTGCCAGCCGGAGAAGTTCGCCAGGCCCACGTAGCGCGCCCGGCCGGTCGTGACCGCCAGGTCGAGCGCCTGGAGGGTCTCCTCCAGCGGGGTGCGCGGATCGAAGGCGTGCAGCTGCCAGAGGTCCACGTAGTCGGTGCCCAGGCGGGCGAGGGAGGCGTCCAGGGCGGTGAGCAGGTGGCGGCGCGAGCCGTCGACCCGGCGGTCCGCGGCGAGGACGCTGCCGGCCTTGGTGGCGATGACGAGGTCGGGGCGCGGCACCAGCCCCTGGAGCAGCCGGCCGAGGAGGTACTCGGCGCCGCCGTCGGCGTAGATGTCGGCGGTGTCGACGAGGGTGCCGCCGGCCTCCCAGAACGTCTTGAGCTGCTCCGCGGCGTCCTGTTCGCCGGTGTCGCGTGCCCAGTTCAGGGTGCCCAGCCCGAGGCGGGACACGCGCAGGCCCGTGCGGCCGAGGTGCCTTTGCTCCATGCGCCCAGACACTACGCGCCGTGCCGCACGATCAGGGGACCTGTGGACAACGGCACCGCGACGGCTCCAGGACCGGCCGCCGCCCACCGATGACGGCCCCCGCACCCGCGCGCTAGAGTCCCCGGAACAGCGACGTTACTGATGGGTAAGGGGAGCGGTATGAGGCTTGGCATCAACCTCGGTTACTGGGGCGCCGGCATGGACTCCGACAATCTCGCGGTGGCGCAGGAGGCCGACCGCCTCGGTTACGCGGTCTGCTGGGCGGCCGAGGCGTACGGCTCCGACGCCCCCACGGTGCTGTCCTGGGTGGCCGCGCAGACCGAGCGGATCGACGTCGGCTCGGCGATCTTCCAGATCCCGGCCCGCACGCCGGCGATGACCGCGATGACCGCGGCGACCCTGGACTCGCTCTCCGGCGGTCGCTTCCGGCTCGGCCTGGGCGTCTCCGGCCCGCAGGTCTCCGAGGGCTGGTACGGCGTGAAGTTCGACAAGCCGCTGGCCCGCACCCGTGAGTACGTGGAGATCGTCCGCAAGGCGATGACCCGCGAGCGGCTGTCCTACGAGGGCCAGCACTGGACGCTCCCGCTGCCGGACGGCCCGGGCAAGCCGCTCAAGCTCACCGTCCACCCGCAGCGCGAGCACATCCCGCTCTACATCGCCGCGATCGGGCCCAAGAACCTCCGGCAGACCGGTGAGATCGCCGACGGCGCGCTGCTGATCTTCCCCTCCGCCGACCACCTGGAGGAGACCGCCCTTGGCCACCTGCGGGCGGGCCGGGAGGCGGCCGGCGCGACGATGGACGGCTTCGACGTCTGCCCCACCCTCCCGCTGGCGGTCGGCGCGGACGCGGACGTCAGCGCGCTCGCCGACCAGTTCCGCCCGTACACCGCGCTGTACGTCGGCGGCATGGGCAGCCGGAAGCAGAACTTCTACAACCAGCTGGCGCAGCGGATGGGGTACGAGAAGGAGGCCGCCGAGATCCAGGACAAGTACCTGTCCGGTGACAAGGCCGGCGCCGCCGCGGCGATCCCCGAGCGGCTCATCGACCAGACCACCCTGCTCGGTTCGGTCGACCGGATCGCCGAGCGGATGCAGGCGTACGCGGCGGTCGGCGTGACCACCCTGACGCTCGCTCCGGCCGGTTTCACCCTCGACGAGCGGGTGGCCTCGCTGCGTGCGGGCGTCGAGGCGCTGGAGCGCGCCGGCCTGGCGTAACCCCCCCCGACGTCCGGGACGCGCGAAGGCCCGGTGCCTGGGCACCGGGCCTGTCGGGGAGCACTGCGGCCGTGGTGGGGGCTCGGGGGTCTTCCCCGCCACGGCCGTCACGAACTCAACGGCTCAGCCGCAGGCGGGTTACGGGCCCGGCGTCGACCCGGTCAGGCGAACGGGCGCACGGGGCACCGCCCCCGGTTGCCCGCGCCGGAACACGGTATTTGGCTTTCCGATTACGGGCGTGTCCGTTCGGAGGTGACGCTGATGTTCTCGGCCAGGAGCCTGTTCCAGGAGATCGTCGACAACGACGCCTCCTACCGCCTCTTCTGCTCCATCGCGGCCAGCGGAGAGGCCCAAGGGGGTTGGGAGAACGGCCGGATCGCCGCGCTGCTCCCGACGTCCCAGCGCGCGCTGGCGCCCAAGGTCGCCCGGCACGGCGCCGACGAGGACAAGCACGGCCGGATCTTCCACGCCCTTCTTCGCAAGCGCGGCCTGACGCCCGTCGAGGTCCCGGCGGCCACCGACTACACCGTGCTGCTGGAGCGCCGCGGCGTCGGACTGGCCCACGCCAAGCTCCACCGCGAGGAGCCGCTCACCGAACGGGACGTCATCACCTACCTCGCCCACAGCCGGGTCACCGAACAGCGCGCGGCCGAGCAGATGCTGCTGCTGCGCAGGTTCTTCGGCGACCACCCCGAGGTCGGCCGGGCGGTCACGATGATCTGCCGCGACGAGGAGAACCACCTCGCCTACTGCCACGAGGAGCTGCTGCGCCTGGCCCGGGCCGGGCACGGGCGGACCATCCAGCGGAGCCTTCGGGAGTGCGCGCTCGCGGAGATCGCCGTGCACCGGGACGTCAGCCTGGCCGTCATGGCGCACATGGGCCGCCTGCTGCGCTGGCGGCCGCTGAAGTCCGCGCTGCTCACGGCCGGGATCACGGTCCACTACGGCTACGAGCGGCTGCTCGGCTGGCGGCGGATGGTCCGCCTAGCCATGCCCGAGCGGCGCGACGCGCTGGGCGGTCCGGCCACCACCGCACCGGAGTCGGCCTGACCGGCGTGCCGGGCCGGGCGCCTCACAGCCAGCCGCGGCGCTTGAACAACCGGTAGAGCGACACCTCGATGACGGCCATCAGCAGCAGGATCGTCGGATAGCCCAGCGACCAGGACAGTTCCGGCATGTCGTGGAAGTTCATGCCGTAGATGCCGGCGATCAGCGTCGGCACCGCGGCCAGCGCCGCCCACGCCGAGATCTTGCGCATGTCGTCGTTCTGCCGGACTCCCATCTGCGCCAGATGGGCGGCGAGGATGTCCGACAGCAGCCGGTCCAGGCCCTCCACCGACTCGTTGACGCGGGTGAGGTGGTCGTCGACGTCCCGGAAGAACGGCCGGGCGTGGTCGTGGATGAACGGCACGCGGGTGTCCTGCAGCCGGCTCATCGGGTCGACCAACGGCACGGTGGCCCGGCGGAATTCGAGGACCTCGCGCTTGAACGCGTAGATCTGCGCGGCGGTGTTCCGGGTCTCCCGGCGGATCGGGGCGAACACCTCCGCCTCCAACTCCTCCATGTCCACCTGGAGTTCGCCGGCGACCTCCAGGTAGTGGTCCACCACCGCGTCGCTGACCGCGTACAGCACCGCGCCGGGGCCGTGCCGGAGGATCTCCGGGTGCCGTTCCAACCGCTGCCGGACCGTCGCCAGCGGGCTGGCCGTGCCGTGCCTGACGGTGACCACGAACGAGTCGCCGACGAAGAGCATCAGCTCCGAGGCGGTCACGGTGTCGGCCGTGACGTCGTAGGTGATCGGCTTCAGCACCATGAACAGCGAGTCGTCGTAGACCTCCAGCTTGGGCCGCTGGTGCGCCTTCAGGGCGTCCTCCACGGCCAGCGGATGCAGGCCGAACTCGCTGCTGACCTGGTCGAACTCGTGTTGGGTCGGCTCGTGCATGCCCAGCCACAGGAAGGAGTGGCCCTCCGCCCGGGCCGCGTCCAGCGCGCGGGAGAAGTCCGTCGCGCACTCGCTGCGGCGGCCCTCGCGGTAGATGGCGCAGTCCACGATCACACCAGGCATTCTCGCCCGTCGCCGGGGCCCCTGCCAGGGAAGCGAGCCAGTTGCCGGGGGCCTGCCCTAGGGTTGCGGTCATGCCCACGCTGATCCTGGTGCGGCACGGCCGCTCCACCGCCAACACCTCCGGGATACTCGCCGGTCGGACCCCCGGCGTCGCCCTCGACGAGCGCGGCGCCGCGCAGGCCGCGGCGCTGCCCGCCCGGCTCGCGGGAGTCCCGCTGGCCGCCGCCGTCTCCAGCCCGCTCCAGCGCTGCCTGGAGACCCTGGCGCCGCTGCTGGCCGACCGTCCCGAGCTGCGCCTGGAGACCGACGAACGGATCACCGAGTGCGACTACGGCGACTGGTCGGGCCGCAAGCTCGCCGAGCTGACCGACGAGCCGCTGATGGAGACCGTCCAACAGCACCCCTCCGCGGCCGCCTTCCCCGGCGGCGAGCCGATGCGGGAGATGCAGGCCCGCGCGGTGCATGCGGTGCGGGACTGGAACGCCCGCGTCGAGGAGCGGGCCGGCGCCGAGGCGACCTATCTGATGTGCTCGCACGGTGACATCATCAAGTCCCTGGTCGCGGACGCGCTCGGCATGCACCTGGACCTCTTCCAGCGGATCTCCGTCGAGCCGTGCTCGGTGACCGTGATCCGCTACACCCGGCTCCGCCCCTACCTGGTGCGGCTGGGCGACACCGGTGACCTCGCGTCGCTGCTGCCCCGTGCGGACGGCGGGGCGGGGAGCGAGCGGGACGCGGCCGTCGGGGGCGGTGCGGGCGCAGCGTGATCAGCCGGCGCAGTAGGGTGGTGCGGCGGCGCTGCGACGCCCGTGTGATCCGCGCAGTACCCCGCCGGGTCACCGCGACCGCAGCACCCGCGCTGACCCAGCAGTCGACACAATCGGAGCAGGACGTTGTCCCGTCAGGTGTTCTTCTACGACCTACCGGACCGTTTCGTGGCCGGTACGGTCGGGCTGCCTGGCCGCCGTAGCTTCTTCCTCCAGGCCACCGCGGGCGGTCGGACCACCAGCGTCGCCCTGGAGAAGACGCAGGTGGCGGCGCTCGCCGAGCGGATCGACGAACTGCTGGACGAGGTGGTGCGGCGCAGCGGCGGCAGCGCCCCGGTGCCCGCCGTCTCGCCGTCCGAGATGACCGACACCGCGCCGCTGGAGTCGCCGGTGGAGGAGGAGTTCCGGGTCGGCACCATGGCGCTGGCCTGGGACGGCGAGGACGAGCGGATGATCGTCGAGGCCCAGGCGCTGGTCGAGCTGGAGGCCGACAGCGACGAGGACCTCGCCGACGCCGAGGAGCGGCTGCTCCAGGACGACGAGAACGGCCCGCCGATGCTGCGGGTGCGGTTGACCGGCACCATGGCCCGGGCGTTCGCCAAGCGGGCCCTGGACGTCGTCAACGCCGGCCGCCCGCCGTGCCCGCTGTGCAGCCTGCCGCTCGATCCGGAGGGACACGTATGCCCGCGCCAGAACGGATACCGGCGGGACGCCTGAGCCCCATGGAGCCCACCGTCGAACCGGCCGGCCCGGACGCCGCCCCCACCACCCCGGCGGAGCCCGTCGGCAGCCTGGCGCCGGCGCTGCTCGCCGAGGGCGAGCTGACCGTCCGCGGCCAGATCCAGGACGCCTCCAACGCCGTGCTGTACTGCACCGTCGCGCTCGACGGACGCAGCGCCGCCTGCGTCTACAAGCCGGTCCGCGGCGAGCGCCCGCTGTGGGACTTCCCGGACGGCACGCTCGCCCAGCGCGAGGTCGCCGCGTACGAGGTCTCCCGGGCCTGTGGCTGGGACCTGATCCCCACCACGGTGCTGCGGGACGGCCCCTACGGGACGGGCATGGTCCAGGAGTGGATAGCGCCGCCCGGGGACGGCGACGTGGTGCCGGAGCTGCTGGCGCTGGTCGCGGAGGACGAGCCGGCGCCGGGGTGGAAGGCGGTCGGGCCGGCGGAGATCGGCGCGGGCCGCACCGCGTTGCTGGTCCACGCCGACCACCCGCGGCTGCGCCGGCTGGCCGTCCTGGACGCGGTGATCAACAACGGCGACCGCAAGGGCGGCCACCTGCTTCCCGGTGCCGGCGGCGCCTTCTTCGCGATCGACCACGGTGTGACGTTCAACGCGGCCGACAAGCTGCGCACGCTCCTGTGGGGCTGGGCCGGGGAGCCGCTGACCGACGAGGCGCTGACGGTGCTGCGCGGGGTGCGGACCGAGCTGGCGGACGGTGCGCCGCTCGGCGCCCGGCTGGCCGAACTGATCACGGACGCCGAGCTGGCGGCGCTGCGGGCGCGGGTGGACGGGCTGCTGAGCAGCGGGCGGCATCCGGAGCCGAGCGGGGAGTGGCCGGCCATTCCGTGGCCGCCGGTCTGAGCCCGGCGCCACCGGGCCCCGGTGCCCGCGCCGGCTCCACCGGAGCGGCTGGCGCACGTGCTGCCGCTCGCGCCTGGCACATCCGGCCGCGGAACACAAGACCGCCTTTCCGGCCAGAGAGCCCCCTCCGGTTCGTATGCGGAACATCCGTCCGGTTACGCTCAAGGCATGCATGCATGGCCCGCTTCTGAGGTCCCCGCCCTGCCCGGTCAGGGCCGCGACCTGAGGATCCACGACACCGCGACCGGCGGACGGGTAACCCTCGCCCCCGGTCCCGTCGCCCGTATCTACGTCTGCGGCATCACGCCGTACGACGCCACCCACATGGGGCACGCGGCGACCTACAACGCGTTCGACCTCGTTCAGCGCGTGTGGCTCGACACGAAGCGTCAGGTGCACTACGTGCAAAACGTCACCGACGTCGACGACCCCTTGCTGGAGCGGGCGGTGGCGACCGGCGACGACTGGACCGTGCTCGCCGAGCGCGAGACCGCCCTGTTCCGCGAGGACATGACGGCGTTGCGGATGCTGCCGCCGCGCCACTACATAGGCGCCGTCGAGGCGATACCCCGCATCGTGCCGCTGGTGGAGCGGCTGCGCGACGCCGGTGCCGCCTACGAGCTGGACGGCGACGTCTACTTCTCGGTCGCGTCCGACGCGCACTTCGGCGAGGTCTCCGGCCTGGACGCCGCGACCATGCGGCTGCTGTCCGCCGAGCGCGGCGGCGACCCGGACCGCGAGGGCAAGAAGAACCCCCTCGACCCGATGCTGTGGATGGCCGCCCGCGACGGCGAACCGAGCTGGGACGGCGGCTCGCTGGGCCGCGGCCGGCCCGGTTGGCACATCGAGTGCGTCGCCATCGCCCTGGAGCACCTCGGCATGGGCTTCGACGTCCAGGGCGGCGGCTCCGACCTCGCCTTCCCGCACCACGAGATGGGCGCCTCGCACGCCCAGGCCCTGACCGGCGAGCACCCCTTCGCCCAGGCGTACGTGCACGCCGGCATGGTGGCCCTGGACGGCGCGAAGATGTCCAAATCCAAGGGCAACCTGGTCTTCGTCTCCGCGCTGCGGCGCGCCGGCACCGACCCGGCCGCGATCCGTCTGGCGCTGCTGGCCCACCACTACCGCAGCGACTGGGAGTGGACCGACGCGGAGCTCACCGAGGCCGAGGCCCGGTTGGCGCGCTGGCGGTCCGCGGTCTCCCGTCCCGACGGGCCGCCGGCGGAGGCGCTCCTGGAGGAGGTCCGCGCGGCGCTCGCCGACGACCTGGACGCGCCGGCGGCGCTGGCCGCGGTGGACCGCTGGGCCGCCGGCCAGCAGGACGGCGGCGGCACGGACGAGGGCGCGCCCGGCCTCGTCTCCCGTGCGGTGGACGCACTGCTGGGCGTGGCGCTGTAAGGACGCCCGGCCGCGACCGGATCGCGTGAGGGGCGCCCCCGCCGGATGGCGGGGGCGCCCCTTCGTCGTGGCCGGCCCGCCGGCGGCCCGCGCGGGGCGGGCCGGGCGGCCGGTCAGTCCTCGGTGCCGGGTTCCGGCGGGCCGTCGCCGGTGGTGCGACCGTCGTCCGGTCCCTGGCCCGGCTCGTCGGCGTCCTCGCCGGTCTCCGGGGCGCCGGGTGCCGTCGGGGGCGCGGCGTCGTCCGACGCCCGGGGTTCGCGCGGCTCCTTGGGCGTGGCGCGCGGGGGACGGGTGCGGCCGCTGGCGGTGTCGCGGAGGTACGAGGCGTCCCGACCGTCGGCGAGGCCGCCCTCGGTCGCCACCCCCGGGCCGTCCTGCGGGTCGCGGCGGCGCAGGTAGCGCTCGAACTCGCGGGCGATGGCCTCGCCGGACGCCTCCGGGAGCTCGGCGGTGTCCCGGGCCTCCTCCAACGACTGGACGTACTCGGCGACCTCGCTGTCCTCGGCGGCGAGTTGGTCCACGCCCAGCTGCCAGGCGCGGGCGTCCTCGGTCAGCTCGCCGAGCGGGATCCGCAGGTCGAGCAGGTCCTCCAGGCGGTTGAGGAGGGCGAGGGTGGCCTTGGGGTTCGGCGGCTGGGAGACGTAGTGTGGCACCGCGGCCCACAGGCTGACCGCCGGGACGCCGGCGTGCGTGCACGCCTCCTGGAGGATGCCGACGATGCCCGTGGGGCCTTCGTAGCGGGACTCCTCCAGGTCCAGCCGGCGGGCCACGTCGGCGTCGGAGGTGACCCCGCTGACCGGCACCGGCCGGGTGTGCGGGGTGTCGCCCAGCAGGGAACCCAGCACCACCACCATCTCGACGCCCAACTCGTGGGCGAAGCCGAGGAGTTCGTTGCAGAACGAGCGCCAGCGCATGCTCGGCTCGATGCCGCGGACCAGGACCAGGTCGCGGGGGTTGCCCTTGCCGTCGGCGTCCGCGATCCGGACGACCGAGAGCCGCGTCGTGGGCCAGGTGATCTTGCGGACGCCGTTCTCCAGGAAGACCGTCGGGCGGTTCACTTGGAAGTCGTAGTAGTCCTCCGCGTCCAGCGCGGCGAAGACCTCGCCCTTCCACTCCCGGTCCAGGTGGGCGACCGCGGCGGAGGCGGCATCGCCGGCGTCGTTCCAGCCCTCGAACGCGGCCACCATGACCGGGTCGATCAGCTCGGGCACCCCCTCCAGCTCGATCACCCAGCCCCTCCTTCCGGCCGGCCCGACCGCCTGGGGCGGCCGCCGGCTGCAGTTCCGTTGCGTGCGTCCCCAAGACTACGGCGTCCGGGGTACCGATCCGCAGCCCCTTTGCGAGCGCGTGTACGGATAGGTCCGAGGTGTTGTGCGGTGGGGTGGGGGGCAGATCGGTCAACCACCCTGGCCGTCCCGGCGGATTCGGGTACGGGGTATGGACGCGGTCTTCGGGGCGGGGCTATACATCGGAGGACCGGGAAAGGTCCGATGTTCTCCCGCGACCTGCGCGTGACACGACATCCCCAGGGGGCGTGCCCATGGCCGGAACCGACACCGTCACCGGGCTGGAGGTCCACGACGTCCGCTTCCCCACCTCCGACCGGCTCCAGGGTTCGGACGCGATGCACCCCGACCCCGACTACTCCGCCGCCTACGTCGTGCTGCGCACCGCCGACGGGTCGGACGGCCACGGCCTGTGCTTCACCCTCGGACGCGGCAACGACGTCGTGGCCGCCGCGGTGCGGGCCCTGGCCCCGTACGTCGTCGGCCACCCCGCCCCGGTCACCGTCGGCCGGCTCGGGGCGCTGCACCGCGCCCTCACCCACGACTCCCAGCTGCGCTGGCTCGGCCCCGAGAAGGGGGTGGCGCAGATGGCCGCCGGGGCGGTGGTCAACGCGGCCTGGGACCTCGCCGCGCGCCGGGCCGGCCGCCCGGTCTGGGAGTTCCTGGCCGGCCTGACGCCCGAAGAGCTGGTCGGGCTGGTCGACTTCCGCTACCTCGCGGACGCGCTGACGCCCGCCGAGGCGCTGGCCCTGCTGCGGGCCGCCGAGCCCGGCCGGGCCGGGCGCACGGCCCGCCTCCAGGCCGAGGGCTACCCCGCCTACACCACCTCGCCCGGCTGGCTCGGCCACGACGACGCCACCCTGGTCCGGCTCGCCGAGGAAGCGGTGGCCGACGGCTTCGCGCAGATCAAGCTGAAGGTGGGCGCCGACCTCGACGACGACCTGCGGCGGCTGCGGCTGGTCCGGGCCGCGGTCGGCCCCGGCGTGCGGATCGCGGTCGACGCCAACCAGCGCTGGGAGGTGGCCGAGGCGGTCCGCTGGATGACCGCGCTGGCGCCCTACGCCCCGCACTGGATCGAGGAGCCGACCAGCCCGGACGACGTCCTGGGGCACGCCGCGGTGCGCGCCGGGCAGCCGGTGAAGGTCGCCACCGGCGAGCACGTCGCCAACCGGGTGGGGTTCAAGCAGCTGTTGCAGGCCGGCGCGGTGGACTTCGTACAGATCGACGCGGCCCGGGTGGCCGGGGTCAACGACAACCTGGCGGTGCTGCTGATGGCCGCGAAGTACGGGGTGCCGGTGTGCCCGCACGCCGGTGGCGTGGGGCTGTGCGAGCTGGTGCAGCACCTGGCGATGTTCGACTACGTGGCGGTGTCCGGGAGTTGGGAGGACCGGGTGATCGAGTACGTCGACCACCTGCACGAGCACTTCACCGATCCGGTGGTCGTCGCCCGCGGCCGCTACCGCGCACCGGCCGCCCCCGGGTTCTCCGCCCGGATGGCGCCGGCGTCGCTGGCCGCGTACCGGTACCCCGACGGGCCGGTGTGGCGGGCCCGCGGTGCGCGCCGGGACGCGGGGGTGCCGGCATGAGCGGGCCCGTCGCGCAGGACTTCGCGGGGCTGGCGGCCCTGGTCACCGGCGGTGGCTCGGGCATCGGGGCGGCCACCGCTGCGCTGCTGCTGGCCCGCGGCGCCCGGGTCGCCGTCGTGGACCGCGACCCCTCGGGGGCGCCGGCCGGGGCGTTGAAGATCGCCGCGGACGTCACCGACGACGCCGGTGTGCGGGCCGCGGTCGCGGTGGTGGTGGCGGAACTGGGCGCCCTGCACGCCCTCGTCGGCAACGCCGGGACCGGCGCCGTCGGCACCGTGGCGGACAACGACGACGAGGAGTGGCAGCACGTCCTGGACGTCAACGTGCTGGGGCTGGTGCGCACCGCCCGGGCCGCGCTGCCGCACCTGCGGCGGGCCGCGGCCGCGGCGCCCGGGGCGGTCTCCATCACGCACACCTGCTCCATCGCCGCCACCGCCGGACTGCCCCGGCGGGCGCTGTACGGCGCGAGCAAGGGGGCGGTGCTGGCGCTGACCCTGGCGATGGCCGCCGACCACCTGCGGGAGGGCATCCGGGTCAACTGCGTCAACCCCGGCACCGCGGACACGCCCTGGGTCGCCCGGCTGCTCGACCGGGCCGACGACCCGGCGGCCGAACGGGCCGCGCTGAACGCCCGTCAACCCATGGGGCGGATGGTCACCGCGGCCGAAGTCGCCGCGGCCATCGTCCACTTGGCGTCCCCGGCCGCCTCCGGCATCACCGGCACCGCGCTGGCCGTGGACGGCGGGATGCAGGGGCTGCGGCCCCGGCCGGCCGGTTGAGCCGCCGCGCCGGACGCCCGCCGCGGGCCGCCCGGTCCGCCCGGACCACCACGACCGAGGGACCACCGACCCGACGCGAGGGACCACCCATGAGACAGCGCACCCGCACCACCGGGGCGGCGGCCGGCGCCGCGGCGCTCGCCCTGGCCGTCCTGGCCGCGCTGACCGGCTGCAACCGCGGCAGCGCCGCCGCCGGCCGGATCGGCATCGACGTGCCCCGCACCGACACCGACTTCTGGAACTCCTACCAGCAGTACCTGGAGGCGGACCTGGCCCACGGCGGCCCGTCCGCGCTCCCGTTGGCCAACTCGCAGAACGACGTCGGCAAGGTCGTCTCCGACGTCCAGGCGCTGACCGCCCAGGGCGCCCGGGCGATCGTGATGGCCCCGCAGGACACCGGCGCCATCACCGCCGAACTCCGCCGCCTGGCCGCCAAGCGGATCCCGGTCGTCAGCGTCGACACCCGCCCCGACGACGGCCCGGTCTACATGGTCGTCCGGGCCGACAACCGGGCCTACGGGGAACGGTCCTGCGCGTACCTCGGCGCGCGGCTCGGCGGGCACGGGCGGGTCGCCGAACTCCAGGGCGACCTCAGCTCGATCAACGGCCGGGACCGTTCTGAGGCGTTCGCGTCCTGCATGCGGCGGAAGTTCCCCGGGATCACCGTCCACGAACTGGCCACGGACTGGAAGGGCGAGGTCGCCTCCGCCAAGCTCCAGAGCCTGTTGGCCCAGCACCCGGACCTCGACGGCGTCTACCTCCAGGCCGGCGGGGCCTTCCTCCAGCCGGTGCTGGCCCTGTTGCGCCAGCGCGGACTGCTCAAACCGGCCGGGACGCCGGGCCACCTCACCCTCGTCTCCAACGACGGCATCCCCGAGGAACTGGCCGCCATCCGGGCCGGCACCCTGGACGCCACCCTCTCCCAGCCCGCCGACCGCTACGCCGCATACGCCCTGTACTACGCCCGGGCGGCGCTCGCCGGCAAGACCTTCCGGCCCGGGCCCACCGACCACGGTTCGACCATCGTGCGGATCAAGAACGGCCTGGAGGACCAGCTCCCCGCGCCGCTGGTGACCAAGGACAACGTCGACGACCCGCACCTGTGGGCCAATCAGACGGAGCCCGGCAGGTGACGGCCGCCGCCCACGGTGGCCCGCCGCCCGAGCGGCGGGCGCCCGAAGAGCCGGCGCCCGAACCGCCGGCGTCCGGAGCGGCGGCCTCCGGGGCGCCCCCGGCCGTGCACGCCGAGGGCCTCGTCAAGCGCTACGGGCCCACCGTCGCCCTCGACGGCGTGCGGCTGACCGTGCGGGCCGGCGAGGCGCACGCCCTGGTCGGCCGCAACGGCGCCGGCAAGTCGACGCTGGTGTCGGTGCTGACCGGGCTGGTCCGGCCGGACGCCGGGCGGGTCAGCTTCGGCGGGGCCGCGGCGCCCGGCTGGGGCGACCCCGCCGCCTGGCAGCGCCAGGTCGCCTGCGTCCACCAGCGGTCGATGACGGTGCCCGGCCTGACGGTCGCGGAGAACCTCTTCCTCAACCACTTCCCCGGCGGGCCGGTCCTGCGGTGGCGGTCGGTGCGCGCCCGGGCCCGGGACCTGCTCGCCGGCTACGGCGTGGACGTCGACCCGGCCGCCCGGCTCGGTGAACTGGGCGTCGAGCAGCGCCAGTTCGTGGAGATCGCCCGGGCCCTGTCGCGCGGCGCCCGGCTGATCATCCTGGACGAGCCCACCGCCCGGCTGGACGCGGCCGGCATCGCCCGGCTCTTCGGCAAGGTGCGGGAACTGCGCGCCCAGGGAGTGGCGTTCCTGTTCATCTCGCACCACCTCCAGGAAGTCCATGCGCTCTGTGACACCGTTACAGTCCTGCGGGACGCGCGGTGGGTGCTGACCGCGCCGGTCGCTGCACTCGGCGAGGACGCGCTGGTGGCGGCGATGGCGGGGGAGGAGACCGGGCGCCGGAGCCCCGGCCGGCCCGAGCCGTCGCCGACCCGGGTCGGCGCGTCCACCGCCGGGCCCGCCACCGCGTCCACCGCCGGGCCCGCCGCCGGGGAGCCGCTGCTGCGGGCCGAAGGGCTGGTGTTGCGCGGGCACTTCGGGCCGCTCGACCTGACCGTGCGGGCCGGCGAGGTGGTGGGCCTGGCCGGCGCCGCGGCCGCCGGCACCACCGCGGTCGCCGAGGCGCTCGCCGGACTGCGCACCCCCGAGGCCGGGCGGATCACCGTCCGCGGCCGGCCGGTCCGCCCCGGGAGCGTGCCGCACGCCCTGGACGCCGGCATCGGCTACGTTCCCGAGGACCGGCACCGCGAGGGACTGGTCCCCGGCCGCAGCGTCGCCGAGAACGCCACCTTGACCGTCACCGCGCACCTGGGCCCGTGGGGGATCGTCCTGCCGGCCCGGACCCGCGCCTTCGCCCGGCGGATGATCGCGGCGCTGGACATCAAGACCACCGGGCCCGACCAGCCGGTCGCCGGGCTCTCCGGCGGCAACCAGCAGAAGGTGGTGGTCGCCCGCGCGCTGGCCCGCGACCCCGCCGTCCTGGTAGCCGTCCGCCCGACCAACGGCGTGGACGTCCGTTCCAAGGAGGCCCTGCTCGGCGTCGTGCGACAGGTCGCCGACGACGGCCGCGGCGCGCTGGTCGTCTCCGACGAGCCGGCCGACCTGCGGATCTGCGACCGGGTGGTGACGGTCGTCCGCGGCCGGACCCGGACGGAGTTCCGCCGCGGCTGGCACGAGGCGGAGCTGCTGGCCGCCATGGCGGGCGCCACCCCCGCCACCCCCGCCACTCCCGACCCGCCCACCGCACCGCCCACCGCGCCGAACCTCGCATCGGACCCCGCGCCGGACGCCCCTGCATCGGACGCCCCCGCACCGCCCGCCCCCGCGACGGAAGGGACCGCGCCATGACCGACACCACGGCACCACCGACCGCCGAGGCGCCGCCGGCCCGCCCGGTGCGCCGCCCCCGGACCGTGGCCGGCCGCTGGCGGGACCTCTCGCTCGTCCCGGTGATCCTGCTCCTCGGCGTCGTCGGCTTCGTCGTCTCGCCCGCCTTCCTCACCGAGGACAACCTCATCGGCGTCGTCCAACAGTCCACCGAACTGGGCCTGTTGGTGCTCGGCGAGGCGCTGGTGCTGATCAGCGGACGGATGGACCTGTCGCTGGAGTCGACCATCGGCCTGGCACCGGTGGTAGCCCTGTGGCTGGTGCTGCCCGCGCACGGCACCCGGTTCGCCGGCCTGGGGCTGCTGCCCTCCTGGAGCGCGGTACCGCTCTGCCTGGCCGTGGGCGCGGCCATCGGGGCCGCCAACGGCTTCCTCATCCTCCGGCTGCGGGTCAACGGCTTCATCGCCACCCTCGGCATGCTCACCATGCTGCGCGGCCTCCAGGTCGGCCTCTCCGAGGGCCGTTCCCTCAGCGACGTCCCGGACTCCTTCGGCTACCTGGGCCGGACCGCCTGGCTGGGCGTCCCCGCCGCCGTCTGGATCTGCCTGGCCCTCTTCGCCCTCGGCGGTGCGGCGCTCGGCTACCTCCGGCACGGCCGCGCCCTCTACGCGATCGGCGGCAACCCGGAGGCGGCCCGGGCGGCCGGCATCCGCACCGACCGGATCACCTGGACCGTCCTGGTCCTCGCCGGCGTCCTCGCGGCCTTCGCCGGCATCCTCTACACCGGCCACTACGGTGCGGTCTCCGCCAGTCAGGGCAGCGGCTGGATCTTCCAGGTGTTCGCCGCCGCGGTGATCGGCGGCATCAGCCTCAAGGGCGGCCGCGGCACCCTCTTCGGGGCGCTCACCGGCGTCCTCACCCTCCAACTCGTCATCAACGTGATGACCCTGGGCGGGGTGCCGCCACTGTGGACGCAGTTCCTCAACGGCGCGATCATCCTTCTCGCGCTGATCGTCTCCCGCTTCACCAGCGGCGAGAAGCAGGACTGACGGGCCGCCACGATGAGCCGACCGCCCCACGGGCCACGCCGACTCGGCCGCAGCGACGTCACCGTCCCCCCGCTGGGCCTGGGCTGCGCACCCCTGGGCAACCTCTACCGCGCCGTCCCGGAGGCGCGCGCCCGGGCCGTCGTCCGTACCGCCCTGGCCACCGGCGCCCACTACTTCGACACCGCCCCGCACTACGGCGTCGGCCTGTCCGAGGAGCGCCTCGGCCGGGCGCTGCGGGGCCTCGACCGGGCCGGCTACGTACTGTCCACCAAGGTCGGCCGCCGGCTGCGCCCGCTCGCCCCCGGCGAACGGCCGTCCGACGAGGGCTTCGTGGCCACCCCCGCCCGGGCCCGGGTGCGCGACCTCACCCGGGCCGGCATCCGGGCCACCCTGGAGGCGTCCCTGACCCGCCTCGGCGTGCGGGCGGTCGACGTCGTCTACCTCCACGACGTCGAACACCACCTCCGCGAGGTCTACGAGACCGGCTACCCGGCCCTGGCCGAACTCCGCGCCGAGGGCACCGTCCGCGCCATCGGCTTCGGCATGAACCACAGCGGCGTCCTGGCCCGCCTGGTCGCCGACCTCGACGTGGACGTGGTGCTCTGCGCCGGCCGCTGGACCCTGCTGGAACAGACCGCCGCCAGGGACCTGTTGCCGGTGTGCGCCCGGCGCGGCACCTCGGTGGTGGTCGGCGGGGTCTACAACTCCGGCCTGCTCGCCGACCCGACCCCCGGCGCCCCCTACGACTACGCCCCCGCACCGCCCGCGGTCCTCGACCGGGCGCGCCGACTCGCCGCGGTGTGCGCCGCGTTCGACGTCCCGCTCAAGGCCGCCGCGCTGCGCTTCCCGTTCGGGCACCCGGCCGTCGCCGCGGCCGTGGTCGGCGCCGCCTCGCCCGACGAGGCGGCCGAGAACGCGGCCCTGTTCCGCCACCCCGTTCCGCCCGGCCTCTGGCGCGCCCTCGTCGCCCACGGGCTGCTCGCCCCCGACCTGCCGCTGCCACCGGACGCCTGACGCCCCGCCCGCCGCACCGACCACCGGGAGCCGCCCCGATGCGCATCGACGCCCACCACCACCTGTGGGACCTCGGCCGCCGCGCCCAGCCCTGGATGGACGGGCCCTGGGCCGACCCGATCCGCCGCAGCTACGCCCCGGCCGACCTCGCCCCGCACCTCGCGGCGCACCACATCGCCGGCACCGTCCTGGTCCAGTCCTCGGCCTCCTGGCGGGAGACCGTCGAACTCCTCGCCCTGGCCGCCGGGGACGGGCCGGTGCGCGGCGTCGTCGGCTGGGCCGACCTCACCGCCGCCGGCCTGCCGGACGCGCTCGCGGCCCGGCCCGCCGGGCTCGTCGGCCTGCGCCACCAGGTCCAGGACGAACCCGACCCGGACTGGCTGGCCCGCCCCGACGTCCGGCGCGGCCTGCGCACCCTCGCCGCCCACCGACTCGTCTACGACCTGCTGGTCACCCCGCGCCAACTGCCCGCCGCCCAGGCCGCCGTGCGGGCCCTGCCGGAGCTGTCCTTCGTCCTGGACCACGCCGGCAAACCGGCGGTCGCCCGCGGCACGTGGCAGCCCTGGGCGGCCGCGCTCACCGCCCTCGCCCGCCTCCCGAACGTCACCTGCAAGCTCTCCGGCCTGGTCACCGAGGCCGACTGGCACGCCTGGCGGCCGGCGCAGCTGCTGCCGTACGCCCGGCACGTCCTGGACGCGTTCGGCCCGGAGCGGGTGATGTTCGGCTCCGACTGGCCGGTCTGCACCCTGGCCGCCGGCTACGGGGACGTCGTCGCCCTCGCCGAGGCCGCCACCGACCACCTCACCGGCCCGGAACGCGCCGCGGTCTTCGGCGCCACCGCGACCCGCGTCTACGGCCTCGACGCCCGGCCCCGGTCCGGCCCGTCACAAGCGTCCTAGGCGTCCGGATTCCGCCAGCACCGCCCACCGCGCTGCCGGAGGATCGAGCCGTACCGCGGCGGAAGCGCGTAAAGGGCCAGGAACCATCGCCTTTCAACCGCTACCGCACCAACACGGTACGACGCACGGCTCGAAGAGGAACGTGAGACGAAGGTGATGACGATGGCGACGACCACGGCGTCCGCTACCCCGGTGCCCGGCACCGGCCCCCTGTCCGGCAAGGCGGCCCTGGTGACCGGCGGCAGCCGGGGCATCGGTGCGGCGATCGCGGTGCGGCTGGCGGCCGACGGGGCGGCGGTCGCGCTGACCTACCAGCACCGGGACGACCTGGCCGCCGAGGTCGTCCGGCAGATCGAGCGGGCCGGCGGGCGGGCCTGGGCGGTCCGGGCGGACGGCGCGGACCCGGAGGCGGTGCGGGCCTCGGTCGCCGCCGCGGCCGACCGGTTCGGACGGTTGGACGTCCTCGTCAACAACGCGGGCGCCGGCGTCGTGGCCCCCTTCGAGGGGATCGCGCTCGACGACGTGGACCGGGTGCTGGCGCTCAACGTCCGAGCCCCCTTCCTCGCCGCCCAGGCCGCCGCCGCCCACCTGACCGAGGGTGGCCGGATCATCTCGATCGGCAGCTGCATGGCCGAACGGGCGGCCTTCCCCGGCGGCTCCCTCTACGCCACCAGCAAGGCCGCGCTCGGCGGCCTGACCAAGGCACTGGCCCGCGAGTTGGGGCCGCGCGGCATCACCGTCAACCTCGTCCTCCCGGGCCCGATCGACACCGACATGAACCCCGCGGACGGCGCGGGCGCCGCCCTCCAGGCCCAGTTGACGTCGCTCGGCACCTACGGGCAGCCGGCGGACGTGGCGTCGATGGTGGCCCACCTGGCGGGCGACGGCGGCCGGTACGTCACCGGCGCCGCGCTCGCCGTCGACGGCGGCTTCGCGGCCTGAGCGCCGGCTGCGGGCCTCCCCGAACCCTCACAACGAGGCCCGCAGCCACTGCTCCACGCTGGCGACGTGCACGGTCGCCCAGGCCCGCGCTGCCTCGGCGTCCCCGTCGCGCAACGCCCCGAGGATCGCCCGGTGCTCGGCGAGGGTGCGGGCGACCGCGCCCTCCTGGGTCAGCCCGCGCCAGATCCTGGCGCGGGTGGTCGGCCCGGACAGGCCGTCCAGCAGGGAGCAGAGCACCGCGTTGCCGGCCGCGGCGACGATCCGACGGTGGAACTCCAGGTCGCCGGCGATCAGGTCCTCCAGCGACGGCTCGGAACCCAGCGCGTCCAACGCGGCCTGGAGAGCGTCGAGTTCGGCCGTCGGGAGCCGGCCGGCCGCCATACCGGTGGCGGCCGGCTCCAGGATCCGGCGCACGGCGAGGAACTCCAGCACCGTGTCGTCGCGGTGGAAGTCCACCACGAAGCTCATCGCCTCCAGCAGGAGTTGCGGGTCCAGGCTGGTGACGTAGGTGCCGTCGCCCTGGCGGACGTCCAGGATCCGGATGAGCGCCAGCGCGCGCACCGCCTCCCGCAGGGAGTTGCGCGACAGGCCCAGTTCCGCGGCGAGTTCGCTCTCCCTGGGCAGCCGGTCGCCCGGCCGCAGCGCACCGGAGACGATCATCCCCTTGATCTTCTCGATGGCCTCGTCGGTGACCGCCATGGCCGCCCTCCCCGTCCGGACCCGCCCGGACGCCGCAGGGCGCCGCAGGGCGCGACCCCAGACATCCGATGTCTGGGGCATTATGACCCGCGGGCCCCGGTCAGTGCCCGCCCCCGGCCGCCCCGTTCCCGCCCGCCGGTTCCTCCCACAGCGTGCTGGGCGCCTCGCGGCGGACCACCGGGGCGACCTCCTCGGCGAACCGCTGCAACGTCTCCAACTGCTCGCCGTGCTCCAGGCCGAAGCCGTCGACGCTGATCGACTGGAGGTCGTGCCCGTACACCGCGTGGTAGCCGAGGATCTTGTCGATGACCTGCTGCGGCGAGCCGATCAGCTGCGGACCGTTCGCGATGGCGTCCTCGATGGTGCGGAACGGGGTGTTGTACCCGGCCTTGCCGGCCAGGTCCGGCCGGAAGGTCTGGGCGACCTTCGCTTCGTAGAGGTCCTTGTAGCGGGCGATCGCCGCCCGCTCGCTGTCGGCGAGCAGCAGCCCGCCGGAGCCGGCGGCCACCCGGGCCTGCGCCGGATCGTGGCCGTACGCGGCGAACCGCTCGCGGTAGTGCGCGATCAACTCGGCGTACGCGGCCCGCGGTTGGACGGCGTTGGCGGTGAACAGCGGATCGCCGTGCTGCGCCGCGAGCTCGGGGGAGTTGCGGCTGGTGGCCGAGCCGTGCCAGATCCGCGGCACACCGCCGTACGGGCGCGGCACGGTCGTCACGTCCTTCAGCGGCGGCCGGAACTCGCCCGACCAGTCGACGTGCTCCTCGCTCCACAGCCGGCGCAGCAGCGCGTACTTCTCGGCCTGGAGGTCCCACTGGCGCGCCTCGTCGAGCCCGAACAGGTCGAAGTGGCCGGCCTCCGCGCCCTTGCCGACGACGAGTTCGAGACGGCCGCGGGCGAGCTGGCTGAGGGTGGCGTAGTCCTCGGCGACCCGCACCGGGTCGAGGATCGCCACGACGGTCACCCCGGTCAGCAGCCGGATCCGGGAGGTCCGGGCGGCCAACGCCCCCAACACCACCGACGGGCTGGAGGACAGGAACGGCCCGGCGTGCCGTTCACCGACCGCGTACGCGTCGAAGCCGAGCCGTTCGGCCGCCACGGCGGTCTCGACGACCTCCGCGAACCGGTCGGCGGGGGCGGGCAGGCGACCGGTCAGCGGGTGCGGTGCGTGGCCGATCAGGGAGAGCACGGAGAATCGCATGGTGTCCTTCCGGCGTGGGGTTCCGGCCGGGCGGACGGGCGCACTGCCGGCCCGCCGGCGGGTCCTCCCACTGTGCGCGCCGGACGTTGCCGCGGTGTGTCGGCGCCGTGGCACCGTGCCGGGAAGCACCGCGGCGCGCGCCCCGTCCGGGACGCGCGCCGCGCGGTGCTCCGCAAATGGGCGGTGGGGCGGTCGCCGACCGCCCCACCGCCGTTCACCGATCCCTCGACCGGGGGACCGTCAGCCCTCCAACATGCCCTTGACGCGGGCCCGCACGTCCTCGGTGTCCAGGCCGCGGATGGTCAGCGTGGTGCGGCGACGCAGCACGTCGTCGACGGTCTCGGCCCACTCGTGGTCCCGGGCGTAGGCGACCTGCGCCCAGATCTCCGGGGCGTCCGGGTGGATCCGCTCGGCCAGCGCGGCGTCCTCGTTCGCCAGCCGGGCGATGTCGAACGACAGCGAGCCGTAGTGCGTGGCGAGGTGCCGCGCGGTGTCGGCGGCCATCCGGGGGCCGGGGGTGCCGCCGTCGACCAGCAGCCGGTGGGCGACCGCGTTGGGGTTGGCGATGCCGGGCAGCGGGAGCTTCTTCGGCAGCTGCGAGATCGGCTCCATGTCCTCGGCCAGCGGGTGGCCGGGCAGCGCGGCGAGCTTGTTCATCACCGTGCGGCCGATGTGCCGGAAGGTCGTCCACTTGCCGCCGGCCACCGACAGCATCCCGCCGCTGCCCTCGGTGACCACCGTCTCGCGCTTGGCCTTGGAGGTGTTGCCAGGGCCGCCGGGCAGCACCCGCAGACCGGCGAACGAGTAGGTGATCAGGTCGCGGGAGAGCTGCTGGTCACGGACGGAGAAGGCGGCCTCGTCCAGGATCTGGGCGGTGTCCTTCTCGGTGACCGAGACGTCCGCCGGGTCGCCCTCGTACTCCTCGTCGGTGGTGCCGAGCAGCAGCATGTCCTCCCAGGGGAGGGCGAAGGTGATGCGGTACTTGTCGATCGGGGTGGCCAGTGCGGCCTTCCAGGGGGCGGTGCGCTTGAGGACCAGGTGCGCGCCCTTGGACAGGCGGATGGAGGGGGCCGCGTGGGGGTCCTCCAGCTTGCGCAGGTGGTCCACCCAGGGGCCGGTGGCGTTGAGCACCAGGCGGGCGTTGACGCCGAACTCGCTGCCGTCCAGGCGGTCCTTGAGCTCGGCACCGGTGACCCGGCCCTGGGTGAAGCGCAGGCCGGTGACCTCGGAGTGGTTGAGGACCGTGGCGCCGGCCTCGACCGCCGCACGGACGGTCATCAGCGCCATCCGGGAGTCGTTCATCTGGTCGTCGCCGTACACGGCCACGGCCTTGAGGTTCTCCGTGCGCAGCTCCGGCACGTCCCGCTGGGCCTTGGCCGGGCTTATGACGTGGCCGACGCCGTCACCGAACGCGGACAGCGCGGAGTAGGCGAAGACGCCCGCGCCGAGCTTGGCCGCGCCGTGCGGGCCGCCCTTGTAGACCGGCAGGTAGAAGGTGAGCGGGTTGGCCAGGTGCGGGGCCACCTGGCGGGAGACCGCGCGCCGCTCGAAGTGGTTCTCCGCGACCAGCTTGACCGCGCCGGTCTGCAGGTAGCGCAGACCGCCGTGCAGCAGCTTGGAGGACGCGGAGGAGGTGGCGCCGGCGAAGTCGCCGGCGTCCACCAGGGCAACCCGCAGTCCGGCCTGCGCGGCATGCCAGGCGGTGGAGATGCCCAGGATGCCGCCGCCGATCACCAGGAGGTCGTACGTCGCCTTGGACAGCTGCTCCCGGGTTTCGGCGCGGCTCGGCAGGGAACCGGCGGCCGGGTGCGTCCCGAGGGCCGGGACGCTCTGCAGGGTGCTCATGATGTGCTCCTCATCAGCTCTCGTCGTCGAGCCAGCCCATGGTCCGCTCAACGGCCTTGAGCCAGTTCTTGTACTCGCGGTCACGGATGGCCGCGTCCATGCGGGGGGTCCACTCGGCGGCCCGACGCCAGTTGGCGCGCAGTTCGTCGGTGCTGGACCAGAAGCCGACGGCCAGACCGGCCGCGTAGGCAGCGCCGAGGCAGGTGGTCTCGGCGACCATCGGGCGCACCACGGGGGCGTCCAGGAAGTCCGAGATGGTCTGCATCAGCAGGTTGTTGGAGGTCATTCCGCCGTCGACCTTGAGTGCGGTCAGGTCGACACCGGAGTCCTTGGTCATGGCGTCGGTGATCTCGCGGGTCTGCCAGGCGGTGGCCTCAAGGACGGCACGGGCGATGTGCGCCTTGGTGACGTACCGGGTCAGGCCGGCGATGACGCCGCGGGCGTCCGAGCGCCAGTAGGGGGCGAAGAGGCCGGAGAAGGCCGGCACGAAGTAGGCGCCGCCGTTGTCCTCGACGGTGCTGGCCAGCGTCTCGATCTCGGCCGCGCTGTTGATGAGCCCCATCTGGTCGCGCATCCACTGGACGAGCGAGCCGGTGACGGCGATCGAGCCCTCCAGGGCGTAGACCGGCTGCTCGTCGCCGATCCGGTAGCCGACCGTGGTCAGCAGCCCGTTGTAGGAGTTCACCGGCTGGTGGCCGGTGTTCATCAGCATGAAGGTGCCGGTGCCGTAGGTGGACTTGGCCTCGCCCTCGGCGAAGCAGGTCTGGCCGAAGAGCGCGGCCTGCTGGTCGCCGAGCGCGGAGGCGACCGGGACGCCCTCGAGCACTCCGGCGACGGTGGTGCCGTAGACCTCGGCGGAGGAGCGGATCTCCGGCAGCAGGGCCGCCGGGATGTCCAGCGACGTGAGGATCTTCTCGTCCCACTGCAGGGTGTGCAGGTTCATCAGGAGGGTGCGCGAGGCGTTGGTCACGTCGGTGACGTGCCGACCGCCGTTGACGCCACCGGTGAGGTTCCAGATGACCCAGGAGTCCATGGTGCCGAAGAGGATCTCGCCGCGCTCGGCGCGCTCGCGCAGCCCCTCGACGTTGTCCAGCAGCCAGCGGATCTTCGGTCCGGCGAAGTACGAGGCCAGCGGCAGGCCGGTCTCCCGGCGGAAGCGGTCCTGGCCGACGTTGCGGCCCAGCTCCCGGCAGAGCCCGTCGGTGCGGGTGTCCTGCCAGACGATGGCGTTGTGGACCGGCTCACCGGTGTTCTTGTCCCAGAGCAGGGTGGTCTCGCGCTGGTTGGTGATGCCGATCGCCTTGACGTCGGCCGGGGTGAAGCCGGGGTTGCTCTGCGCGGCCTTGTCGATGGCGCCCTCGACGACCTGCTGGACGTTGGCCCAGATCTCGACCGCATCGTGTTCGACCCAGCCCGGCTTGGGGAAGATCTGCTCGTGTTCCTTCTGGTCGACCGAGACGATCCGGCCGTCCCGGTCGAAGACGATGCAGCGACTGGACGTGGTGCCCTGGTCGATCGCGGCGATGAACGGACCGTGGCCGTGCGAGGAGGTGCTGGGGGTGTCGCTCATGGTGTGCTCCAAGGTTCGGTGCGGGCGGCGGGGTGGACGGGGCGGGTCAGGCGAACGCCAACTGGTAGATGCCCCCGGCGAGGGCACCGCCGATCAGCGGGCCGACCACCGGGATCCAGGCGTAGCCCCAGTCGGAACCACCCTTGTTCGGCAGCGGCAGCAGCGCGTGCACGATGCGCGGACCGAGGTCGCGGACCGGGTTGATCGCGTACCCGGTCGGACCGCCCAGGGACAGGCCGATGCCGGTGACGACCAGGGCGACCAGCAGCGTGCCGATCGCGCCCACGCCCTTGCCGTTGTCGCTCAGCCCGAGGGTGAGGATCGCCAGCACGAGCACGATGGTGGCGATGATCTCGGTGACGAGGTTCTGCACCACGTTCCGGATCTCCGGGCCGGTGGAGAAGATGCCCAGCACCGGGCCGGCCTTCGGAGCGGCGGCCGGGTCGACCATGCCCTCCTCGCCGTTGTGACCGGCCAGCACCTCCGGGTCGGTCAGGTGCGCCCGGAACTGTCCGTAGTAGGCCAGCCACACCAGGACCGCACCGATCAGGGCGCCGAAGAGCTCACCGGCGAAGTACACCGGCACCTGGCTCCACTCGATGCCGCCCTTGATCGCGATGCCGATGGTGACGGCCGGGTTGAGGTGCGCGCCGGACTTGGCGGCGATGTAGGCACCCGTCAGGACGGCGAAGCCCCACCCGAAGGCGATGGCGACCCATCCGGCGTTGAACGCCTTGGAGCGTTTGAAGGTGACGGCGGCGCAGACACCACCGCCCATCAAGACCAGAACAGCGGTACCGATGGTCTCGCTGATGAAGATGTCGGAGCTGGACACCGCGACTCCTTTGTCCTTCGTCCAGGGGAAGGCGAACCCCGGGTCCCTCCGGTGGTCCGCACCCTCCGAGAGGGCGTTGGTCGGCCGGCGGCAGTCCACACCATAACGCTTATTGCCGTTAGGTGTTCGGCAATGCCGACCGACGAACGGCAGTTTTATTTACCTCCCAGACCTCGTCAAGGGTTCTATGGCGAAAAACTTAGGTGAACATTTGGGGCATAAGCGGTCAGAATCGCCCTGCGCCCAGGTCACGAGAGACCGCACGTGCGCAATCCCTCACAGCAGCGACGATTTCCGGCCGCAGTTCGCCGTCTCGGCAGACCCGCTCCACGGCCCCCGTGACCCCCACCGCACCCACCGGCATCCGCCGCCGGTCGTGGATCGGCGCGGCGATCGAGGCCACGCCCTCCCAGGTCTCCTCCACGTCCGCGGCCCAGCCGCGGGCCCGTGTGAGGTCCAGCACCGTCTCGAAGTCCGCCAGGCCGGTCGTGGTCCGCGGCGTGAACGCCTCCCGGTCGGTCTCCACGACCTCGCTGTGCGCCACCGGGTCGTAGGCCGACAGCACCTTCCCCAGCGCCGTGCTGTGCAGCGGCTGCATCGCGCCGACCTCCAGCACCTGCCGGCTGTCGTCGGGGCGGAAGACGTGGTGCACGATCAGGACGCCCTGCTGGTGCAGGACGCCGAGGTAGACGCTCTCCCCGCTGGACCGGGCCAGGTCGTCGGTCCACACCAGGGCGCGGGCCCGCAGCTCGTGGACGTCCAGGTAGCTGTTGCCCAGCCGCAGCAGCTCGGCGCCGAGCTGGTAGCGACCGGACGTCTGGTCCTGCTCCACGAAGCCCTCCTGCTGGAGCGTGCGCAGGATGCCGTGGGCGGTCCCCTTGGCCAGCCCCAAGGAGGAGGAGATGTCGGAGAGGCCCAGTCGCCGTTCTCCCCCCGCGAGCAGCCGCAGCATCGCGGCTGCTCGCTCCAGCGACTGGATGGTGCGTGCCATCGGGCGACCTCCGAAGTATCTGGTTCGACAATGCTGAACGATATCGGCCCATGCCGACCGTGGGGAGTGGGCCGGGCCTTCGACGATCATGGATAACGGACCGAGCCGCGCTCGGGAACCGCTGTCCACGCCGTGGAATGGGGAACACCTGTCCCGGCCCGGAAGCTACGCTGGCCAGGTGCGCCCCCTTCAGGAGGGGTGCAAAGCCGACAGCCGTCGCAACCACGGGAGCACCTCCATGGCTTCGAATACGCCCTCGTCCACCACCTCGTCCCGCGTCTCCGCGTTCCGTGAAGCGCTTGCTTCCCGGGTCGTGGTTGCCGACGGTGCGATGGGCACGATGTTGCAGGCGCAGGATCCGTCCATGGAGGACTTCGAGCAGTTGGAGGGCTGTAACGAGATCCTCAACCTCACCCGGCCGGACATCGTGCGTTCGGTGCACGAGGAGTATTTCGCGGTGGGTGTGGACTGTGTGGAGACCAACACCTTCGGTGCGAACTTCGCTGCGTTGGCGGAGTACGACATTGCCGAGCGGGTGTTCGAGCTGTCGCAGGCCGGTGCGGCGATCGCGCGGGAGGTGGCGGATGAGTTCACCGCGTCCACGGGGCAGCAGCGGTTCGTGTTGGGTTCGA